>NZ_BCBQ01000001.1:0-184882 GCF_001320885.1 Pseudomonas sp. NBRC 111140 | reverse complement strand
GTATCGAGTGGACATTAGCGAACCCACCTCTATGGATCGCGGGGTTGAGTCACTTCAAGATCCAGGGTGCCAACGACCGCTACCAGTTGAGTGGAAGCCTTGAGATCAATGGCAGTGCGGACCATGTAGTCGACGCGATAACGGGTATTGGGGCCCAGACGGCGCTACCGGTCACGGTCGATCTGGACGACATGCACTTAGTTTTCAATTCGGAGAACGTCGACGGCACCAAGGGGCCCCTAACGCTCGATCTGGCAACCGGTAAAGCAGTTGGCACCCTGAGCGCGAGCATCGTGTTCCCCAAGGTGGTGATTCGCGCCAAGGACGATCCACGGCTGCTGTTGGCCTTCAAGGCGAAGTACCAGGTTTCGCTGGTCAACACCCGCGCTGTCGGGCGCCTTACCGAGCTCAGCATCATCGATCCCTATCCCTTGGAACTGATCGCCGTCGCAGCCGAAACGGTAATCGAAGGGGTGGTCCGCTTGGTCGGCCTGATACAGCTGCCCGGCGCGCCCTCCACCCCGATCTACCCAGGACTGCCGGCCATGCCAGATGCTTCGGCGCTGGTCGATCGCCTGGGCAAGCTGTTGGCGGCCAGCCTGAAATGGATGGCACGCCACGCCGGCCAAGCGCTGGGCGCCGCTGCCGGGGTGCTGGGTAGCCTGGTCGAAGCCACCCTGGACTTGATTGGTCGAGTGCTCGAACTGCTCGGCAAGGGGGCGAAACAGGTTTTCAGCTATGTAGCGGTCGAGGTGCGGATCGATGCTCGCAGCTGCGCGCTGAAGCAGCTGCTGATCACCCCGGTTGAAAACCCAACCCACACTGACCAGGGCCCGATCGAAGCGTTGGCGTTCGCCGGGCTGGAGTTGATAGTACCGGCTGAGTGGGCGCCGACACTGCTGTTGGACTTCTCAAGGGGCCTGGTAGCGGCCTTGCTGGTGTCTCCCAAAGGCGAAGCAGATTCCAAGAACGTGCTGGAGCTGTCGACCGACCTGTGGCTCAAGCGTGCGGATGCGCCGGTGGAAGCGGTGCGCGACACCGACCTGGATGGCGTACGTCCCAAGTCGCGGCTGCTTCAACTGCGCGGTTGGAAGAAGAAAGATACCGTGATTGCCCTGGCCGTATTGGAGCAAGGCAAGCTGTCGTTCTTCCAGAGCCTGCTCGAACACAGACCCGCTTCGGAAAGCTTGAAGGTCGACGGCGGTGTAACGCTCACAATTGGCCAATTCAGCGGTACACCGACCTTTACCGAACTGCGTACGGAGGACTTCGACGGCTCGCTGGGCTACGACTTGGATAAAGCCAAACGCCTGCTGCCATTCTTCGGGACGGCCGGAGAAAACCAGGACAAGACGCCCGGCAAGCCAGCGGGCAAACTGATGGACAAATTGAACCAGTACGTGGAGGTGGAAGGCGCCGACAAGGTGCAGTTGAGCGGTTCCTCGCTGACCTTGCCGCTAAAGGCGATCATTCATCTCGATGCGTTCTCCACCGCGTTGAGCATTCGCCTGAAGTTCGACTTGAACACCCTGACTGCCCGGCTGGAGGCGGACGAGGCATGCGAAATCAGGGGCAAGCCCGAGCCGGGGGACCTGTTTGGCTTGACGTACCTTATTCGTCCAAAATCCGGAAAGCTCGACGAGAAAGGCGAGTTTGCTCAGTTCGCACTGGATTTCTCTGCTGGCGCCCCAAGAATGGCGTTGCACAAGGACGCCGAAATCGACCTGTTCTACTCAAGGCTTGGCGGCGGCGGGCGCGGGTTGGTGTTCAAGGTGTCGGAGTTCGTGGTCGGCCAGGGGTTGTTCGATATCGTCGCCGAGGTCGACCCCAGCGAGCCGGTGACCCTTCCCGGTGTCGACATGCCATTCCGCTTCGATGCCGGCAAATTGGTCGTGAAACGCGGCGAAATCCAGGCCTTCTCCATCAACGGCAGTGGGCAGCTGCCACCGGAACTGGTTGGCCAGGCCAATTGCAAGGTGACCTTGAGCCTGGGCCGAGAGCCTGGCAATGGGCGCCTGGCCGTACTGGCCTGCGACGCGCAGCTGGACAAAACGCAAAGCCCGATCGTTTGCCACGCCACACGCTTCGAGTTGACCATCACCAAGCTGGGGTTCGCCCTGGTCGACATGGCTGGGGAGGGCGGCTACCAGTTCTATTTCCAGGTGACCGGCAGCTTGGTCTTTGCACCTGTACAAGATGAGTTTGCCGATACCTTCCTCAAACACTTGCGCGGCCTCAAAATTAGCCTCAACAAGGCGCCCCTGGCCCGGGACATCAGCCGCCTGGCGCGGGCGATCAGCTTCCAGATTCCCATAGAGCCCAGGGTGACCTTCAACCTGTTCGATGTCTTCGCCTTCGAGCTGCGAGGCATCGGCTACCTCGGCTCGTGCGAGGCCTTTGGCGGTGACCCGGCGCTGGTGATCTGCGGGCAGGCCAGGCTCACTCCCAACAGTGACACGATCAGCGCCCGAATCGACTTGCATAACATGTACATCTCGACCCAGGTCAAAGGCGCCCGCTTGCCACGTGTGCGCTTCGATGGCCTGGGGGTATCCCTGTCGATGCAGGCAGGTACAGTGGAAGCTACCGCGATCGCCGTGGACGGTAACCTGCCGACGTTGTATCCCGCTGATGTGCTGCCGGCGGGTATCAAGGCACGCGGCTTCCTTGCCTCGGGGCGTCTCAACCTCAAGAGCTGGGCGTCGATGAGTGCGTCCATGGGCTTTCTCGAGTTGGAGGACGCCCAGGGCGATAAGCGCCATGCGTTCTTCCTGTACGGGGAAATGGGCAAGCTGTCCACCGAGATACCCACACCGGTCAAGCCGATCTATCTGCGTGAAATGGGCTTTGGCATCGGATATCGCTATACCCTCGCGGGCCTGCGGCGCGCAGACGCGGTGACCACGCCGCAAGCATTGGTCGAAGTGCTCGACGATGTCTCGCGCTATCAAAATGACCTTGCACGCTTCGAAGCCTGGGAGCCAGAAGCGACCGGCGATCGGCTGACCCTGGCACTAAGGGCCATGCTGTCGCTGGAGTCGGCATCGCAGGACGGCAGCCTCAGCGACGATGAAGCGAAACTGCCAAACCTTTTGCTGATGGATGTGGCCGCTGCCTTGCGCTCGGACCTGACCTTCCTCATGACGGTCAGGGCCTGGCTGTGCGTGAATTATGCTGACTGGGCGAATGCCACCGATCGCCAATCCATTGCATCGCGCCCCACCCTGCGTGGCTACCTGTACCTGTCCGCGCCTCGTCAGGAGTTTCTGGCTCGCCTGCTGTCCGACCCCAACGGTTTGATCGGAGAGCATCCGAAACTCCCTGAACCGATGATAATGGCGTTCAGGGCCGTGACTTGGTCGGCCACCCTGTATACCCGACCGGGGCTGTTTCATTACGAGCTTGGTTGGCCCTACGAGCTGAAGTTCGAGTTCACGGAGGATGCCTTTGGCATCACCTGCGAAGGTGGCATGGTGATGCGTATCGAGGATGCCTCGATCCTTTATGGTATTGCCTTCCGCGCCAAGGGCTTCGCGCGTATCGGCGGGAAAGTCGGCGGTCGCTCGCTCGGCGCCTCAGCGGTGGCGGAAATGGATTTTGCCCTCGACGCCAAGTTCATCGCATTGATCTCCCTGAAACAACCCAGCGACACACTGTTTTACGGCTCGCTGGCGTTCAGTTGCACGGTGAACATCGAAGTGCGGGTGTGGATGGAGATCGACCTGGGTTTCGACGAGATTCGCATCGAGATCGGCCAGCGCCTGAGCCGTACACTGTCCTTGGCCTTGGAGGTTGCGGTGCAAGCGAACGGCGTCGCCGGCCGAGGCGCGGCAAGCATGTCTTTCGCGGCATTCGGGCGAACGCTGAGCCTGTCCATCGGCTTTGCGTTCGACGAGCCCAAGCTTGAGCAGGCCCGCCAGCGTGTCGCGCGTTTCTTGACACTGGGGTTGAGCGCCGCGATACCAAACCCTGAACAAGGCCTGGCGCCGCCACCGGCTCAGCCACCGGCGAAAAACGACCCTAAACTAGAGCAACACGCCGACAAGCATGCGGTGTTGAGCGAGGTCGAGGACGAGCAGCCTGAGATCCAACCGCAGGTCTGGATCAAGATTGGCGGTGATGAGGTCGGCCAGCCTCGGTTCTGGGCGATGCTGTTCGAAATACCGGCAAGCCCGGGCAACTATGTCATGCAATTGATACCGCGCGACCATACGGAAATCGACGCAGCCCTCACACTCCCGCAAAAAGCCTCCACGTTCTTCGCCCACCCCGGAGAAAACTTTGGTAAGGATCCGAACGCCGCGACTCCAGCCTATGAGCTCAAAAGCACCACTGCGCTGCAGCGGCTGCTCAGCGATGGTACGCAGGATCAAGGCTCCAGCCTCGATGCCTGCTACAGCAGGCCCTTGGCAGTGTCCGATAAGGGCAAACCGCTGCTCCTGCATCACCTACTTGAGCAGTGCTTCGTGCCCGATGAAGCGCAGTTCGATAAAAAAACCGGGCAGGTTACCAAAAGTCGTTTGACAGATCCCCCGGTACCCAAACAGCCTGGCTACGAAGCTATTCACGCGAAGGACAGCGGGGCGCATGCCACTGCGGAAAAGGCCGCCGAGGACTTGCGCCTGGCCTCCAGCGACATGATGAAGCTGTCGCTCAAACGCGCGCAGTGGCGTGCGACGGAAGAGCGCCGTTCCTCGGTGATCGCCTCGGTGGTTGCTTCCGCACAGGCCATTGCCCGCCAGACACGCTTGTCCGATACCGGCGCAATGATTTGGCCAACACGGCCGCAGCCTCTTACCAACCAGGCGCAACTCGATGCGCGTGATCTTGGCCTGACGTTCTGGGTCGACGAGACGGCGCTTGGCGCTCTGTTCAACCTAGAAGATGCATCGGCACAGCTGCCGCCCAAATCCACCTTCACGGTTTGCGCTGTCGGCACCTCCAACCTGCATGTGGAAGCGCAACCGAATAGCGTGTATCTGTTCAACCCGCCCAGACGGTTCTTCGACCGCGCCAACCCGCAACTCAGGCAACCCAGAACTTGGTTCGACGCGCAGGGCGTTGGCCTGGACTGGGACCTGGAGCCCGGTTGGGGCGAGTCCGGCGGCATATGGAACGATCCTGAGTTCCACTTGCAGCATTACGAAATAGAACGCTTGATTTTGGTTGGCGCCAGCGTCGCATCGGGGATCGCGCCAATCAGCGTGCAGACAAAGGCCAGCGCACCACTTGCCGCTGAGGTGCAAGACCGCACCGTCAGTTGGAGGCGCATACGCCCGCTGGCCCAGTTCATCGATGATTTTGCCGATCTGCCGGCAACCGTTCGACCGGCATTCCGGAAACAGGGCCAAACAGACCTGCAAGGCTACAAAGCCATCCTGGATGCTTTCAATGAATTGCGCGCAGGGGGGGACAAGCCGCTTCCTGTTCGTATCGTCTACACCGTGGTTCCGGTCGACATCACCGGGCACCGCGGCACGGGGCTGACAATCACGCATGAACTGGCGCGACCAGTGCTGCCGCAAACCGCATTGGGCAAGGTCGAGTGGATCGCACGCTTTGTAACCTTCCCCGGCTTGCCGGGTGCTGGCCTGCCAACGTTGCTGCTGCGTATCGATGACCTGCTGGACCGCGAGCGAGACGATCAGGAGCAACCCCAACGGCTTCCCGCCAGGGGCACCCGCTTCCTGCTCAAAGTCCGCCCTGAGCGGGCAATGCCACTGGGCGAGTTCGCCGCCGACAGCATGGGCATGGCCCTGCAACGCCCAGGGCCGGCCGAGTTCGAGCGCTCTCAACAGGGCGACCAAACGTTCGAACTGGAGCTGCTATGGCCGGCCGGGACAGAGGACTCGGCCAGTGCGAGCATGCGCTATCGGCGCCTGCATGGGCTGGACTTCATTGCCATTGGTGGCCCTGCCTCGAACCTGCGCCTAGGGTTTGCCGACGCAGGGCGCACCCAGGCAGCATGGCTGAATCTGCTGCTGTCGGCGTTGGGGATCGACGATAGCAATACCCGTGCGGCACCGCTCCCGGTTCGCTGTGCAGTCAAGCGCACGCATCGGCCACGGGTGCCCAATGCTTCGGTACGCGAGGCTGACGTGGTGGCGTGCCCGTCGCCATGGATTGCCGTGGACATGGCGCTGCGCGTGGAGACCGATCAAGCCGACCGCCTTGGCCGGCCGATTGCCAACCCAGTGGACATGCCGGTCGAGGTCTTCGAGTGCCCGCTGATCGCAGGCTATCTGCCGCTGGAGTTCGCGGACCTCGACGCGCGGGCAGGGCGCCTGCTGATCGATTATCCAGGCGCACACGCGACACTGGCCGACCTGACGCACCATAGTGAAGATGCGCTCTCACGCCAGCGCGATGGCGAGCGGCGAATCGCCACCCAGCTCAGGTGGGCAACCTGCCCACGCTGCGATGCACCCGGTTACATCGGTGGCTACGACGTATTCGAGATAGATTTGGGCAGCGTGATCGACAAGGACGAGCAGATCGCTGCTGCCCGCCATGTGGCCCGCGCGCGACTACTCGACCCGCGAGTGGGTAAAGCCGACCCTGCGGGGATAGAAGATTTTGCCGCCGTGGAGGCGTTCTATCCAAGCGAGACGCTCAGGCTGGAGCAGAGCGGCGGGCAGGTGGGCATGGCCCGTCGGCGTGCCTGGTACACGGGCGCCGAAAGCCTGCTGGCCTGGGCACGCCCGACGCTGCGCCGGTCGGTTGGTTTGGCCGTGGACGAGGTCGACCTGGCGGCGCTGTTCGACAAGGGCCGGCCGACTGTGATCGAAGTAGCCTGGAGCGCTCGCGATAGTGAGCCAGCGCTCAAAGCGCCGGAGTTCTATTACGATGGCAGCCTGGCTGACGGCACCATCCCCGCCGACGCCATCCCTGGACCTTTCCCATTCGACACCTTCACAAACGACAAATGCTGGACCGTAGGGGCGGTTCGCAAGCTACTGAACGGGCTGGTGTTGGCCAAGGATGCGCAGCAGTGGGCGAAAGAGGGCTGGGTCGAAGCCTACGTGACGGGAAGCGATGCCAATCGTTTCAACAACCTCTCGCTGACCCTGACCGGCAAGCGCGGCAAGGGTATTACTGGGCAGACCTCCGTGGTGGTGGATCTGGACCAGCGGCTGCACCCGTTGTTGGTGGATGTGGTCGATGCGCTGCGCTGGGACTGGGTCAACGTCAACGCGCCATACCGGCGCTACCGTCCCGTGCTGGAAGCGGCACCCGCAACCAAGGTTACCCAGATAGAAGCGCTGCTGGATGAGCGCCCGGCAGAGCGCGACCCTTATGGTTGGGCGGTGCTGCGCACGCTGGGGTTGGCGCAGGGGCTGCGCCTGTTCGACATGACCACGGCCGATTATGTGCTTCCACGCGACACACTGAGCCTTGTCGAGCAGGCTTGTGGCCGAGTACTGAAGCGCTACGCCGGGATGGACTGTGGTGTACCTCTTATCGACCTGTTCGCGCGTCCCGATGGGTTGATGAGCACAAGCAGCTTTGATGGCGGCATGGACCAGGTCGACGTCAAGCACCTGCTGGACGACGAGTTGGTTTGCATGATCCAACTATCGCTGCGCCCAGTACCTGAGGCCATGCGGCGAGCGCAGTCGGCAGGGCCAGATGCGTGGGGCAACGCGCCGGTGCGCTATTTCGCGGTTACCCTCACGCCAGAGAGTGACGCTAAGAAAGACAACTCGCCCGTGCAACTGGATACCGCTGCGCTTGAAGACAGCGTATTGATCGACTTGCTCGACCCCAGCGGCACGGTCAACGGCGGTAAGGTCATCACCTTGGCCAAGCAGACAGACGGCCCGGCAGCCCAAAGTTTCGCGGGCGGTCGAAGCGTCAGTGGCACATTGAGCGTGGAGCGTAACGGGCAGGTGTTGCTGCTACGGGTGATCTCGCCAACTGCCGATGGCCAGGAACAGGCCTTCAAGCTGTTCTCCGAGCGTTTTGCCCCGAAAGAACACAGAAACCCCTTTGTATCCGGCGACCATACTGGCCTAACGCCAAATTGTTGGGGGCATTTTGATGATCCGTTCGAACAATTCCCCACGCTGGACGCGCAAGCCGTCACCACACTTGTCCAAGGGAACGGCTTGATTGCCGCCAATGCGCAGGCGAAGGGCAACTTTGCTGATTTCGCCTGGTACGCCTGGCGTGCGTTCAAGACCACGTCGGAAAAGGTATTGCCCGATTCGCAGCGCTCGGCAGTGCTCAAACGCTGGCCAGGGTTCATCGACCGCTACCTCGTTCATGGCCTGGCGCATGCGGATTCACTGAATGCATCGAGCATTCCCTTCGCACTGGCCACGTTGACGCAGACGGCGCCATTGCGCCTGGTTCCTGATGTCGATGGGACCATGCACCTGCTCTTGCTGCACAAGGACCGGTTTGCCCGCAGACGGCGTTATGTGGTTCGCCCACTGGGTCGCTACGACGCCTTGCTGGCCGCCTGGGATGCCGCGATGGTGGGTGTTGATCCGGACCGTGCGCCACGTGTGCGCCTGCCCTGGGTGGCCCAACCTGCGTTGGCCGACAGTTTTGTCGAGCTGGTCGACGACCGTACACCGGCGGCGGTGCGTTTGCCGCAGATGAAAGTGAAACAGGGCGCCGACCCGTTGTCGAACTGCTCCGTGGATGTGATCATGCCGCGCACCGAGCCGCTTGCCGACCCGGTCGTGCTGAGCGCCAAGCGGTTGGACGCCGGTACGGGAACCGAGCGTCGACCTGGGCGGCTGCTGGAGTTCGTGGTTGCGCGGCACCCAGAGGAAATCGCTGCCGAAGCGAACATTCACTTGGCCGACGCCCTGCAGTTCGAGCACCAGGCGTTCGGCTTCTGGCGTGAGTTCGCCGAGCCCCGTTGGGGGCGCGCGTTCGGGCTGGTCGATTGCTTGCCGGCGCTGGGCGCAAGCACCCCGGTCAAACCTGGTGCGCTTATGCTCACAGGCCCCACGCTGGCGGAGATCGAGCAGCCTTACGCCGGCGGTAAGCAGGTCGCCGCTACCACGCTCCCTGAGCGGTTCGTCGATGGCTGGCGGGGGATAACGGTACTGCGTACGCAATCGGTCCCGCACTTCTATCGCCTCCATATGGCGGTGTTCGCAGCGGCGGGTGTGGTGGTGTCGAGGCCGATTGCCGCCGTGATTCCTGAAGGCGGTTATCAGTTGGGCTGGTCCAGCGACGACCCTGACAAGCGGCCTGCATGGCAGGTAGTCAGGGATGATACGAAGGTCACGGCGGTGGTCACGCTGAGGATACCACTGGTGCGCAACCTCGACGGCATGCATGACGCCGACCGCAGCGTCTGGATCAATGACCCCCAGAAGCCACCTGAGGTGTTCCTCCTGCCCGACCCGCAAGTGGTCTACGAATTGTCGACCCGAATCGTGGCGGGTGCTGGTGACGTGAATGGCTTGGGCGGTGAGCGTTCGCCGGAAATCGAGTTCCTGGCGAAGACGACTGACGCGGATGCACCCGCCTATGTCAACCGCGTCGCCGGCACAGGGTTCCAGGTCGACGAGCAGACCCCGGTCAGCCGGCTTCAGACACCCAATTTGCCTTGGTGGTTATGCCCTGAACTGCGGGGGCCGCGGACAGTGCCGGCCGCACCGCCGCCCACAGCACTGCTGGACCAGCAGTTGAACGCGCTGGGAACGCTGCATGTTGCCCCTGCCGAGTGGGCAACCGCCAATGCTCCTTGGCCGTTGGCACATGCGCGCGTGACTATCAAACCGCCACCGGCACCGCGAAACCCGGTGGCATGGAAGCAATGGCAGGGCAGGCTTGCAGAGGTCGAGCAAGCGCTGGCAGGTTATCTCCCAGCGCCTGCGGTAGGGGGGGCTCAGGAGGCGCTCTGGGCTGCGCTTGTGTACATCAGGCGCTTCCTCGCGGTGGCCGATCAAGCCAACCACGAGGATGAGGCGTGGCGCCAACTCACCCTAAACAGGGACATCGTGGCGGCGCAGGCGGATATGGCCTGGCCGGCCGGCTTGCCCTTGTATCCGTCGCGGGTGGAAGGGCTGGTGCCTGCAATCGAAAACACGTTCTTCAGCTGCGTGGTGTCCGCTCCCTGGCAGTTGCCACCGGAGCAAGCCTGCACGCTCGACGCTCGCCTGGCCATGCGCAGCGCCCTGCTTGGTGCACGCCGGCGCATTGTGCCGGGCGATACCGCCACACCGTTCGCTGGCCCCACGGCCGACCAGGTGTTGCGCGACTACCTGGCGGCCGCCTGGGCCTACGATGTGCATCCTCTGCGTGTGGCGAACTCAGCTGCCTTTGGCGGATTTGCACCGGTGGTGCGAACGCTCACACCGGACCTGCAGGCCGGGCAAGTGGCAGGCAAGCTGTCGCCGGTCGCAGCCACCCCAGCACTGATGTCGGCCAAGGCAATCTTCGAGTTTGTCGCGCCAGTCACTCTGCGCCTTGCAAATGACGACGCAAACCTCAATCAGGCAGCCTACAAGGCATTGGTGACGGCCCTGCAAACCACCCAACCCGTACCAGGACAAGGCGAACCGGGGCTGGGGTTCTACCCGGCGCTGGAAGCGTTGGCGAAACTGGAGCAACCCGGGCTGGCCGAGCATTTCACCCTCGAATTGCGTTTGCCAGGCGCCTCGCTGGACCCCGGTCATCCCGTTCGCCAGGCACTCGACACAATCCTTAACTGGACGGTCGGCAGCCTCGATCAGCTCGTTCTGCGGCGTCCGCCAACTCAAGCTGACCTGAATGAGCTGGACACGGCCGGGGCCAACCCCGCGTTGAAATCCTTCATTACTCAACTCGCCGCCGACCAGTTGTTCGGTCCTTCGCGGCGGCCGTTCCTCAAGGCGTCCAAGGGGTTGGCCGATCCGATCGTTACAAGGGTGGAGCGCGCACCATGACCACATCTGCGATCAGAACTGTTTGCTTGGTCGGCCCTCGGCTCACCGCACCGGGTCGAGACTCCGAGGCCAGCTACCTCTGGGTTGCCGAGCTTTCGACGGACCTTGAGGGTGACCGAAAACCGGTGGATGGCGTGGTGCGTGCACCGTCGCTGAGGGTGTTGGCCCAGCGCGCGCAAGCACGCGCGCAGTACGATGCCAAGGCTGCCACCGTCGACTTTCGTGACCCGCTGATGTTCCAGCTGGCGGTACGCGGCTATCCGACCAAGGCCGGCGAATTGCGCATGGCGTCCACTTGCGACGGTAGCGATGCCGCTGCTCGTTCGCTCTCGGTCTCGGCGTACCCTGCCGACCCACGGGGTTTCTCCATTGGTGTCGCGGCCATGCTGGCGAGCGACGGCAAATGGCCGGCTAAACGCTCGGACGAGCTCGAAACGTCACCCTTGTCGTTGACCCTCGGCGCCATCGACATAGCCATCCGCGATGAAGCCGGGGTGCGGGACGTCTGGAACTTCTGGTCGGTGGGTGCCCGTCAAGAGATAGATGGCGAGCCGTATGTGCCGATCTTCGGTGGGGGGATCTACCTCAAAGTCGTTCATGGGGCATTTCTGTCCATCCAGGACAGCACCGTCAAGGGCAAGCGAGTGCGCAAGACGCTCACCGATAGAGACGACAAGGTCGATCGCATCATCCTCTGCCTCACCCCCGCTGGCATCGAGTTCGACGCCGTGATCGACGATCCTTTCGGTTCCGCAACCCAGCTCAAGGTGCGGCTGCGCCTGGAGCCGGATGGGGCAGGGGGGCAACGGGTGGCGCTGCTGCGCGAAGACCAACAGCGCAGTAAATTGCGCCCGACGCTCGATGATCTGGCCGAAAGCGTGCGTACCGCTCGGCTTGGTTTGGTGTTCGACATTCGCCCAGGCCTTGCTCCACTGGTTTGGCCAGTGGAGCAAGGTAGCAACCACTTGCGGCTGCGCGATGGCATCAAGCGGCCGAGCACCTTGCCGGGCGCAGTGCGTGCGAGCCTTGTGACCGAACGGATGGCCGGAGCCTCGCTGGAAGCCACGGCGACCCTGATCAACCCTGTGCTGACTATCGACAGTAGCCGACCTATGGCCAGGCAACTGACGCTGGATGCGGGTAAGCAGCCCGCCGCGTCAGAGGCGGTGGCGACGGTCAACCTGGTCCAGCCAAGCGATACTCGCCGTTGGCGAGTGGGCTTTGGACAGCGCAAGGGCAGTGCGACGGCCAGCGCGTTGCCAGTGCTGGTCGAGCGCTTAGGCCTGGCCCGTGACCTGGAGGCACGCTATCGGCGGCAGGCGTTGAGAACCGCGCGGGACCCGCGACCGCTCTACGGGTTTGTGGCGCTCGAACGGGGGGTGGTGCAGATCCCCCTCGCGCGCGAGCCCGACCTGGCTTTGCGCAAGGCAGTCGATCCGGCGCCGAAGGACGGCCAGGTAA
The DNA here is from genome assembly GCF_001320885.1 of Pseudomonas sp. NBRC 111140. Classification (NCBI taxonomy): domain Bacteria; kingdom Pseudomonadati; phylum Pseudomonadota; class Gammaproteobacteria; order Pseudomonadales; family Pseudomonadaceae; genus Pseudomonas; species Pseudomonas sp. NBRC 111140. The sequence goes on along the minus strand of NZ_BCBQ01000001.1, from coordinate 172,529 downwards.
AGGACGGCCAGGCGCTGGTTGGATTGGTTCATGCGCGCCTGACGCGGCGGTTGCCGAATGCTGAATATGCAACTGTCGGTGAACTGACGGTTGACAGCGCGGCGTTCGTCCGCGTCAGTGTGCCATTCAGCGACAGGGCTCCGCTCAGTTGTGATATCACCCTGAGCGCAGCGCATGGTGCAATTTCCGGGGCCCTTTGGTTCAACGAGTCGTCGCCGACCGCACAGGAGGTGGTGCCGGTACTGGACAATGGTCCCATTACGCTGCGCTCCGGCGTGTTGTCCTTTGGTGAGACGGGGACTACCGACGGTCAGATCGCGGCATTGCAGCCTACGGATGACGTTCCAGCGGTGAGCTTGGACCTGAACGTAGCGATCAGCCCAGGTGCCCCCGTGGTTCATTGGGCGCCTGTTCCCGGGGTACAAATGCCTTTGGTCGCGGGCATGAACATGACACGCAGCGCGCCCAGCGCTGTGAGGCCTTCATGCAGCCGGGACCTGGTGCCGGTGTTCTACCACGTGCCTGAATCACGCACGGCCGCCACCGTCACGCTTACCTTGCAGGGCTTTTCGAGTGGCGCCGCCAGCATCGTATCGAAGGATGCCGAGCTACGTTTTGGTTGGCCGGGCATCAATGCGCAGTGGGCACACGGGCCGCTTGCCGAGGGTCAGGATATCGAATCGAAAACCGGTATTGCGATGTCGGTCCTGACGTTGCCTGGCGTTGAAGTGACGCTTACCTCCACGACCAGTAACGCACCAGGCCTGGCTTACTTGCTGCGTTACGATATGCCGGTCCTGGGCGAGCTGTATGCCGAAGCCACCTTCGTCAAGTCCCAACCGCCTGCTACGGGCCAAGCCTTGCCGCAGGTTACCGCGCTGGACCTTCAAGCGCTGGAGAGCGTCTGGGCTGCGTCCTCCCATCGGTTGTCGCTGACACGCACGGACAGGGACAGGATGACAGGGTGGTACGACACCAAGGCGGATGGGCTTGTCGAACCCTATACCTGGGAGACTGGGTTCACGGTCCGGACGGATGCCAATACCTTGCCCTATGGTGCTTACGCATTGGCAGGCGAGTGGACATGGGGGGAGCACGCCCTGGCGGGCTTGAACCGGACGTTCGGCAAGCCCGCCAAGGGGGACAAGGCATTATCTGCAACAGGCAAAGGGCTTGAGATCGTCGGCTTTGCACTTGCGCCCTATAGGCAAACAATCGGCAAAGCTTCTGCAATAGCCGACACACGCGGCTTGGTCATGGCAACCACGGCCAAAGCGGTGCCGACCACGCTTAGTGTGCGCAGCACTCAACTCCTCAAGCCCTCAGGCGTTGGTGAGATCACCGACTTGATAACCACACGCGAGGAGGTGCCACTCACGCTGCATGGGGCCCAACTTGCCTTGTACCTGCGCGATGTACCCATGCAGCCATCGGCCGGAGGCTGGGTCTTTAGCCCCGACGACACACCGGAAAGTGCGCCTGGCCCAGACAGTACCGTGTTTGCCAGGGATAAGTTGCCTCGTTCGATCTACGAGTGGCGACTCTATGCAAGCGCTGGGGCGTCGTCGTTTCACGACCTCGTCATCGGCCCACTGACCCTTCGTCCGTTGCGCTTGTGGCACTGTAGCGTCGATGTCGATGGCATCGTCAAGGCCGTTTCGGTGCTGTTCGGCATCAATGCACCCTACCAGCAGGTAGCCAACCAGGACGAACCATTCGGGCCGGAATCGCCCTTCGATACCGGTAATTCGGTGTGCATCGCGTTCAAGACGAACGGCGGTCCGCTGGTGGCCGACAATATCAATGACGCGGTCGTCCAGAACCAGAAAATCAATGTTGCCACAACGAACCAGGCATCGATCACCTTACGCCTGGACGCCAAGGTGCTTCCGGGTGCGAAGGACGCCGAGGATCGCCAGCCCGTCACCCTGCGTTTCAACATTCAAATCAATGCCCAACGTCTGGAGGCCGTGGCGAGCAGCGCGCAACTGGACATCACCCTGTTCGGCGCGCGACTGACGCTGACCGGTGGCACGGTCGTGATCAACGGCCCGCAGTTGAACGTGAGCTTCAAAGGCTCAGCCCAGATGCCGGAATACCTGACGATCAGTACGCTGACGCTCGACCTTTCGGCTAGCCAATGCCTGGTGACGGTCAACGGAGTGGCGACGCTGCCCGACCGGCGCGAAACGTCCTTGCGCGAAGCGATCCGGGTTTCGCTGGGCGGCCCAATTGGCTGGTACGGCGCGAGCATCGCGACCGATAGCGAGGCAATAACCGTGCATGATCACCCGCGTGGGGTGCTCAGTGTCGAACTGAACGGGGCGATCTGCAAAGGCGATTGGCTGCGCGGCCTGAATATCGGTACAACCCGCGCCCACGGTATCGTCGTGCTTACCGTGCAGGCGCCGGAGGCGAAACGGCCTATGGCCTGGAAGATCAGCAGCGCGCGCTTTGACGTCACGGCCTCCAATGAAAATGGTCAACTGCAAGTTACGCAGCTCACCCGCCTGCAGAATGCCGGGGCTGTACTGACCACTGACATCCGCGTCACATTGCCGACTCCAGACGTTGGCCTGGTTAGCGTGGTGCAATGGCCGGTTGGACGACTAGGGCAGGATGCGACGAAGTTCATCGACTCCGCGGGCCCCTATACAGGCGAAGAACGCACGCTGCACACAGTCGAGGTGAGCACGACCGGGACGGTGCTGACGCACGTCACCAAGCCCGGTTTGGCGGATCTGACTCTCGATTGCAATGTCATTGGCGTGGTCAAGGATGTTTGGTTGCTCACCGCTGTGTGGCGCAGCAAAGTGTTGACCACCCACAGGCTTTCAGGGGAGGGGCAGACCTCCCAGGTTTTCGACAGCCTCGATGACGTGGCGATCGTCGACCTGGCCCACGTTGCACGACGGCTCGCTGATCCCCGTGACCCTTTCAACAGACAGTATGGTTTCGTACCTCGCTACCGGCTTAATGGCGACCTGACCGATGATGCTTCGCCGCTCATCGCCGGTATCGGCCGAGGCGGGTTGTTTGGGCGGGATATCGACCGTGTGCTCGTCGGCGCGTCAAAAGGGGGCGCGGTACCGGCCTTGGTGATTTTCGCGGGGGCGCTTATCGAGGTGAGCCTGGACGAAGAGCAGGTGAGCGGCGTTGTCGCTCCGTTACCCTGGATTGCACCCGTATTCGCTGGCGCCGCGGAGCCGCTTTCCCACATCCCCCAAGCCCCGGAGCCGGGGCAAAAGGCCTGGATCGGTAAAGTGGCGGGGTTCGATCTTGCCAGTGCAATTGCCTTGCCACTCAATGGCCTGGCACCGCTTGCAATTGGCCTGGCATCGAACTCTGCAGTTGAGGTGCGGCAGAGCCTTTTACAAATGATCGGTGTCGACGCCACCACCGCACAGGATGTCATCGACCAGGCGTTCGCGGCCAATCTATTCCCCAGCCCCGCCAGTACCGCGCCCTTTGCTCGACCCTTGTTCTGGCGCAGCCTGATGGCGTTGGCGCGGTGGTGGAGAGTGGCTTCTACCAACCACAGGGTCAACACGCTGCTTGCCCGACCGGGGCAGGGCGACGCGGTTCGAGTGCAAGTCGTTCGGCACCCTCCAAACAAGCAGGGCGCTGCTGGCAGTTGTGACCTGGTTGTGGCTGGGCGCTGGGAAATCGCTGTGGCGCCGATTCCCGGCGGCGAGCCTAGGGCGCAAGATGCTGGCTTTCAGAACTTGGTCGGCTTCGCATCGACCCTGGTGCAAGAGCCGTTGGCAGTGTTTGCCGCATCCGTGATGGATGCCGCCACTGAAGGGCTCGATGCCGATCAGCGCAATCATGCAAGCCTCCAGAGAATTACCCTAAGGGCGCCCTTCGCGCTGCAGGCCCAAGGGCGCTTGCGCGACCCCAACCGTGCGATCTACCCTTCGCCGGCGCTGAGCTGGCCACGCAAGGCAATCACCGAGCTGGCGTGGATCAACACCCACGATGAGGCAGTGATCCAGGATGCTGGGCATGCATGGGCGGGCCGTGCGCGAACGTTCGCGGGGCCTTGCAAGGCGGCTGTTGCCTCGGACAAGGACGAGCGTATCGATTTCCTTGCCATCGGACGCCGGATCCTGTTTTCACGAGGAGGTGAACAGGCCCCACAAGTCGTCTCGCCACCTGACCGCGCTTTGACACCGGCAACGCCCCGGGCGCGGGTGCCATTGGCAGCGGAGCTTGCCCAAGCGCTAAGCAAGAACCGGCTGAAGGACACAGAGGCCGGTGCACTGACCGGGCTATCCCCCGGCCAGTTCGAGGTCTTTTCCAATGGCGTTCGTCCAGGCGTGATGGCTCTGGAGCATGAAGGGTTCGTAAGCGTGGATCAGGAGCTGCCACTGGACAGCGCTCACGCCCGTTTCGGCCGACCGGCCGACAGGGCACCGCTGGTCTGGCGACAAGGTCGCGCGCCACGCAATACCGCGCTGCCGCGCGGGCGCGTGGAGAGCGAAAGCCGGCGCACATTCGTGGCAGCGAACCTGTACGCGGTGGAAAAAGGCGCGTCCGACACTCGCCATCTTCAACCCTTCGTACTGTTCAGTGGGCCTGGCGCGGTGCTTCGCTATCTGCCGGCCTTGATCGAGGAAGCGGGCCAGGAAGCCATTGCGCTGTTGTTGTCGTTGCAGTCGCCGGACAGAGGCTGGCTGAGCCCTGAACTCAGTGAAAACGTGGTGATCCGGGTAAAACGTCCAGGGTTGAGTGGGCGTAACCCTCTGGTCGAAACGCTGGCCAAGTTGGGACTGCTGGTGCCTGGCCTGCAGGCCACCCTTGAGGTAGGCGATGTCGTTGTGCGTTTCGCAGCCTTTAAAGTCAGTGCGTTGGCCAATGAACAGCTGGACCTGACTTTGGCGATGTCCCTGACTGATCGGTCCAGGTTGCAAGCCGCGGTACGCGGCGCGGATGCGGACACCCAGGCGATGCTAAGGCTTGAGCTGGCACCCTGGATCAAGGACGCGCCCGCGCCAGCACCCGGCAAATGGGTCGACCTTAAGACACGTACGAGCGCCTCGCAGCAGTTGCCCGCTGGGCCGCCCCTGCGCGTCACTTTCCGTCTGATGCTGTTACCGGGTAATCGTCTGTGGCGCCCGGTGGAAATGGCCACGCTGGTGTTCGCTGACCCAGCCTATGACCGCGAACTGGCAAGCCCGGCGCATGGCGTGACCAAAGCGGTGCGCGCAAAGCGCTATCTACTGGCCTTCGACCGTGCGGAGTACGACTCGACGCAGACACTGTGCTTTTCCTTTGGCAGGATCAACGAAGCGTTCCTTAGGCCGGATAGGCGTGCCGTGCCGCCGTTACTGGGGGGCAAGTGGTCTATCGGCATCGAAGTCACCGCAAAGGATCCTGCACTGCATGGCAGTATCCCTCGCGCATTGGGCGTTCGCGGGCTGGCGCCCGAGCAGCCGGTGCAGGGCAGCGCTGGCCAGGCGTACGCCATCGAGATCAGTGCACTGGTGGAAAAGGACGGCACGCCCGCGGCCTTGGCTTCGGGTGATCAACTGACGATCACTGCAGTCGTGCTAGAGGATGACGACGCCTTGAGCGTTGGGTTGACGCTGAACCTGAATCTGAGCATCGTCGACTTCCCAGTGAACGCGCCGGCAGCGGCCATCTATGGTTTGGTCAGTCACGAGGCTGGCCGAGCAACGCCGGAACTGTTCGCCAGCGCACCGCAGCCCAGCATCGTCGAGTTTCCGGAGCTGGTGGCCGACCTGGTACGTGGGCATGTACGGCGCAAGGCGATGTTCGTATGGCCATTCGTGCCGAGAAACCCGATTACGCCTGGTCATGCATCAGCGGGTTTGGTCAAGATCGATCGTACCGGAGGCGGGCAGTTTCCTGAGCATCCGACACTGGACTTCCCGCCTGCGCAATAGAGAGAGGGCGCTTGAGACAGTGGCTCGTCTGAGCCAGCAATCAGTCCGACAACGACCATAGCGGATCGCTGGCCATCAGCAGGGTCACCCAATCGGTAAAGGCGCGTACCCTTGCTGACAAGTGGCGGGTGTAGGGGTAGACGATGGAAAGGGGCATGCTAGCCATCTGCCAATCAGGCAAGACCCTCACCAGCGCACCCGTTTTGAAATGCGGCACGGCCTCGGCCGTTGGAAGGAAGGCAACACCTAGCCCGGAGACCGCGGCGGCGGCAGTTGCACTGCCGTTGTTGAAGTACATGGACGGCTGATGATCCAAGGTGAAACTGTCTGACCCGCGTGTGAGGGTTGGCACGAAACGCCTATCCGTTGCCGGAAACTTGAACCCTAAATGTTTGTGGTTTGGCAGGTCCCAAGGGGTGTCGGGGATGCCGGCACTGTCCAGGTACCTGGGGGATGCGCAGAAGCAAAAGCGCATTTGGCCAATAGGCCGACACACCAGATCCTGATCGGTAATGGTTCCACCACGAATCGCACAATCCACACCTTCCTGAACAAGATCAACGACACGCTCGCTGCAGCCGATGTCGAGATGGATTTCGGGGAATGTCGAGGCAAACTCGGAAAGGGCGGGGACCACGAACAAGATACCGACAGGGGAGGGCATTTCAATGCGAACACGCCCACGCACGACATTTCGGCTTTGCGAAGTCGAAGCCTCCAGCTCGTCCACATCGTCAATCACGGCACGCGCTCTGATGTAGTAGGCGGCCCCTTCGGGTGTGGGTGAAACTTTACGCGTTGTACGATGCAGCAGCCTGATACCCAGCAGATTTTCCAGTGCCTGGATTTGGCCTGAGACCGTTGTTTTTGCCAGCGACAGGGAGTCTGCAGCACCGCTGAAACTGCCCACTTCGACGATGCGGCAAAACGCCCGCATCGCCTCCAAACGGTCCAATGCCATTGTGCGAATTTCCGTACAAACAAAACGATTGCACCCAGTTTATCCGAAAACACGGTTTCACTACAGTTTGCTCATCCCACCGAGCGGTGGCGAACCAACTGGAGAATCGTGATGAGCACCAAACGTATCAATTATTACGAAGCAGCCCCACAAGCCATGAAAGCCATGATGGGGCTGGAAAAGGCCGCTTCTCAATCCATTTTGCCGGCATCGCTGCGAGAGCTGGTGCGGATTCGTGCATCGCAGATCAACGGTTGTGCCTATTGCATCGACATGCACACCGCCGATGCGCTGAAAGCAGGTGAAACCCCACGCCGTCTGATGGCTGTCAGTGCCTGGAAAGAAACACCGTTCTTCGATGCCCAGGAACGTGCTGCGTTGCTGTGGACTGAAACCCTCACCCTGGTGGCAGAGAGGCATGCACCGGATGAGATTTACCAAGAGGTTGCCGCTCAATTCACTGAGCAAGCGCTGTCCGAGCTCACCTTTGTGATTGCCGCCATCAACGCCTGGAACCGCTTCGGCGTCGGTTTCGCCATGCAGCCAAAGTAATCCCACATCCGAATTCGGGTGTTTGACACTACACGGCGACTTTCCTCCCAGCCTGAACTTTCAAACACCCCCACTCGAATCAAATCTTTAACGTTTTGCGCGTGTCTGTGCGCGCTCTTTGACGGAGTCAATATGAAAAACATCATCAAAACCTGTGCTGCACTCATGATAGTACTGCCTTTTTTTGCACATGCCGCCGACGGCGCAGACGCGGTGAAGCGTTTCCAGGAACGAAACAAGGCGATGTTTGCTCAACAAGCAAAGGCGCGAGCGGAGCGCGAACAACAGGATCATCAGGCGAGTAAAGATACGCTGCAGGAGGGTGGCGATTCTGTTAGCGCAGGAATGATTGCTGAATAAACCACGGCGTATCGATTTGCCATTTAGTGAAAAGGATCAATCCGTGCGCGCTCCCGCCCTCATTGCAACTGGCTTCGTTGCTACAATTTTGCTGATCGCTGGATGTAACAAAGAAACCGCCCCGCAAGTGACAGCCAATCCTCCCGCTGTCGATGTTGTTAGTGTAACCGTTCAACCCGTGAAACCCTGGGACAGCTTCAATGGCCGCATCGGGGCTATGGAAACGGTATCGGTGCTGCCAAGAGTCGGTGGTTACATCACCAAGGTCGCTTACAAGGAAGGCAGCGAGGTCAACAAAGGCGACCTCTTGTTTGTCGTTGACCAGCGCCCCTATCGCGCTACCTTGGCGAGTGCGCAAGCCCGGCTGGAGCAGGCACGGGCTTCACTTGCTTTCGCCAAGCAACAAAATCAGCGAGCGCAGCAGCTTATCAAGAGCCATGCGATATCGATGGAGGAGGCTGAGCAGAAGCGAGCAGCCTACGAACAGGGCGTTGCTGAGGTACATGCTGCTGAGTCCGAGGTGACGACAGCTGCCCTCAATCTGGCGTTCACCGAGGTTCGATCGCCCATCGATGGCCGGACAAGTCGGGCACAACTCACGGTCGGCAACCTGGCCGTCGCGGACCAGTCTGTACTCACCTCGGTGGTGTCGCAGGACCCGGTCTATGTTTACTTCGACCCGGATGAACAAAGCTTCCTGAACTATCAAGAACGCTTGAAGGCCTCTCAACGTACACAGGTGCGCGTCGGACTGGCAAACGATGAACACTCTCCCTATGAAGGGGAACTCTCGTTCGTTGACAACCAGGTGGACGCTGCAACAGGCACCATTCGCGCAAGGGCGACGGTGAAGAACCCAGACAGGTTCCTGGTGCCAGGGCTCTTCGCCAAAGTAGAACTGTCAGTGGGTGAATCGCAGGTGCAAACACTGGTGCCTGAACGCGCCATCTTGAGTGATCAAGATAAAAAGTATGTCTACGTACTGAGCGGCGATGGCAAGGCTGAAAAAAGGTATATCGAGCCCGGCAAGTTGGTTGGGCAGCAGCGTGTGGTCGCCGCAGGCCTCGACAATAACGAACGCGTAATAGTTTCCGGTCTTCAGCAAATCTATGGCTCCGGCATGGCGGTCTCACCCAATCTTCTCGTTCCAGCAAGTACTGAAATGAACGTGTCCAGTACGCATAAAAGCTTGAAATAACCTGCGAAGGCCTGTCTCATGGATTTCTCTAAGTTTTTTATCGATCGGCCAATCTTTGCGATTGTTCTGTCGATTGTCATTTTTGCAGCAGGGTTGATCGCAATCCCGCTGCTGCCCGTTGGTGAGTACCCAGAAGTTGTTCCGCCTACCGTGGTGGTGAAGGCCACCTATCCGGGCGCGAACCCTAAAGAGATTGCCGAGTCAGTTGCTGTTCCCCTTGAGGAGGCCATCAACGGGGTTGAAGACATGGTCTATCTGAAGTCGGTGGCCAGCTCCGATGGCACGTTGCAGGTCGTAGTCACCTTCAACGACAAGGTAGACCCAGACACGGCGGCGGTTCGCGTACAGAACAGGGTAAGCCAGGCGCTTTCTCGCCTGCCTGAAACGGTGCGCCAGTATGGCATCACCACGCAGAAACAATCCCCGACACCGCTGATGTATGTGGACATGTTCTCCACCAGCGAGAAGTTCGATGCCCTCTACCTGCGCAACTACCTTCGCCTGCACGTGAAGGATGAGCTCGCGCGTATTCCGGGGATCGGCGACGTGGTGCTTTACGGCTCCGGCGACTATGCGATGCGGATCTGGCTTGACCCAGACAAGCTCGCCGCGCGTGGTATCACAGCACAGGACGCCATCAATGCCATCCGCCAGCAGAACGTTCAAGTATCCGCCGGGCAGCTCGGCGCTGAACCCTCGCCCCAGAACACCGATTTTCTGATCTCCATTAACGTGCAAGGTCGGCTCAAGACCGAGCAGGAGTTCTCTGACATCGTCCTGAAAACCGGGCGTGATGGCCAGATCACCCGGCTCGCCGACGTTGCCCGGGTGCAGTTGGACTCGGGGGATTACACGATGCGTGTATTCCGAGGCAAAAGTCAGGAGGTTGCAGTCGGGATCTTCCTAACCCCCGGGGCCAACGCAATCGACGTCGCCAACAAGGTGTATTCGAAACTCGACGCTTTGTCCAAAGACTTCCCGGAAGGGGTCAAGTACGTCAGTGTATGGGACCCCACAGTCTTCGTGCGCGAGTCGATCAGCGCCGTGCAGCACACGCTGTTCGAGGCGATGGCGCTGATCGTTCTGGTGGTCGTGATTTTCCTGCAGACCTGGCGGGCATCAATCATTGCGCTGATCGCAGTGCCAGTTTCTATCGTGGGAACGTTCGCGTTCCTCTATTTGCTCGGCTACTCCATCAACACGCTCACTTTGTTCGGCATGGTGTTGGCGATCGGCATCGTTGTCGACGACGCGATCGTGGTCGTGGAAAACGTCGAACGAAACATCGAGCTAGGTCAGACACCCCTGCAAGCCGCTCATCAGGCGATGCGGGAGGTATCAGGCCCGATCCTGGCGATTGGTCTGGTGCTGTGCGCCGTGTTCATCCCGATGGCTTTCATGAGTGGTGTGACAGGGCAGTTCTACAAGCAATTTGCCGTCACCATCGCGATCTCGACGGTGATTTCGACGGTTAACTCCCTAACGCTCTCGCCAGCGTTGGCAGCCAAGCTGCTGCGTCACCACGATAGCCCGAAGGACAGGCTGACGCGATGGATGGATTTTGCGCTTGGTTGGCTGCTGCGCCCCTTCAACCGGTTCTTCAACCGCAGCTCAAAACGTTATGAAGGGAGCATCGCCAGGCTACTGCCACGCAAGGGATCGGTTTTTCTGGTGTACGCCGCGCTCTTGGGTGTGACCGGGCTGTTGTTCAACACCATCCCGACCGGGTTCATTCCCAACCAGGACAAGCTCTATCTCTTCGCCGGCGCGACGCTTCCCCCAGGTGCATCGCTTTCCCGTTCTGACGCGGTAGCCCGAGAGATGTCTGCGATCGCTTCGACAGTGGAAGGTGTGGACTTTACCAACTCGTATGTCGGCTCCAACGCGCTGCAAAACACCGCTACCCCGAACCTGGTGACGGCCTATGTCATCCTCAAGCCTTTCGGTGAACGCACCCGCAGTGCTGCGGATATCAACGCCGAGCTGAACAGAAAATTCGCTGCCATCAAGGACGGCGCAGCCTATGCCTTGCTGCCCCCCCCCATCCAAGGCCTTGGTAACGGCTCCGGCTATTCGCTGTTTTTAACCGACCGAGGTGGTTTGGGATACGCGGCATTGCAGCAGGCTCTGGATAAATTCCAGGCCGAGGTCGCCAGCACGCCAGGCATGACGTTCCCCGTCAGCTCGTACCAATCCAACATCCCGCAACTGGAGGTCAAGGTCGATCGCGTGAAGGCGCAGGCTCAGGGGGTTGAACTGCCGGCGATATTCGACACGCTGCAAACGTACTTGGGGTCTGTTTACGTAAACGATTTCAACCTGTTCGGTCGGGTTTACCGCGTCATTGCTCAAGCGGACTCAAGCTTCAGGCAAGCCGCAGAAGACGTAGGCAACCTTCGCGTACGTAACGCTCAAGGGAACATGGTGCCATTGAGTGCCGTGGTCAACATCGCCTCGACCTTTGGACCTGACCCCGTGATGCGCTTCAACGGGTACCCCGCTGCGGACTTGATCGGCGACGCGGACCCAAAGGTCATGTCTTCTGGCGAGGTGCTCAAGAAGTTGGAGGAAATCGCCGCCCGCACACTGCCACGAGGCATAGCGCTGGAGTGGACAGATCTCAGCTATCAGCAGGTCACCCAGAGCAACACAGCCGTGATCGTATTCCCGATCGCCGTCATGCTGGCCTTCTTGGTACTGGCCGCGCTTTACGAGAGCTGGACGCTGCCACTGGCGGTCATTCTGATTGTGCCGGTTTGCATGTTTGCCGCACTGATGGGGATATGGATCGCGGGTGGTGACAACAACGTCTTCGTCCAGGTTGGCCTGGTGGTACTGATGGGGCTGGCGTGCAAGAACGCAATCTTGATTGTCGAGTTTGCGCGGGAGCTGGAGATGCAAGGGCGGGGGACTGTCGAAGCGGCGCTGGAAGCCTGCCGGCTTCGTCTACGCCCCATCGTGATGACATCGGTGGCATTCATCGCGGGCGCGGTGCCGCTTTTGGTTGGCACCGGAGCGGGCAGTGAGGTCCGTCACGCAACAGGTGTCACCGTCTTCGGCGGAATGCTCGGCGTGACCGTTTTCGGGCTGTTCCTGACCCCGGTGTTCTATGTGGTGATGAGGAAGCTAGGCGCAACCATCCCCGACCATCCTTCAAGCGTGCCGGCGCATGAGGTGGAGAGCCTGACCCATGGCTAACTTCAGAAACTGTTCAGTACCAATGTTGTTCATGTTGCTGGCTGGATGCTCGGTGGGGCCGGACTTTACCCGGCCAGGTGTGCCATCACTGCCGCAGTCCTTTACCCATCAACGCGCCGGCCAGGCCGCCCCGTCGCGTGACGCTTGCCCACATTCCACAGTTTGAAGTGAGGGTTGCCGTCGACAAGCATCGGCTTGCAGTCTTGACCGGCTTGTCTCCTGCATCGCTGGATTCCCAGCTGCTGGCTGTTAGCGCTATGCCTGCAGCGCCGCAGAGGATCGAAGCGGACACGCCAGCGAACGTTATCCGCAGGCGCCCCGACGTTGCATCGGCTGAACACCGCTTGCACGCAGCGACTGCGCAGATAGGGATAGCTACTGCGGACCTGTTCCCTCGGGTCACACTGGGGGCGGCTATAGGAGCCTATGCGTTTAACGGTAGTGTGCTCTACTCAGCCTCCGCAGAATCGAACATGGCGGCGCTAGGGGTTGACTGGTCATTCCTTGACGTAGGTCGGGTAAAGAGTCGGATCGAGGCTGCTGATGCAGAAGCAGCGGCTCGACTGGCGAATTATCAGCAGGCGGTATTGGTTGCGCTTGAAGACGTTGAGAACGCATTGGTGCGTTTTACGCGTACCACGGATGAGGAGGCCCGCTTGAACAGTGCAGCCGCTGAACTGGCGAAGGCGTCAGCGCTTGCAGGTGAAAAGTACCAAGCAGGTGCTATCGAGCTCTTCGAGCGATTGGACGTCCAGCGTGAGCTCTACAACGCGCAGATAGACCAGGTTTCCAGCCAGGCGAAGCACGCAGCAGCAGCCTTCACGCAAAAAGTGGTTTGGGAGTAGGGCGGATACATATATTCCATTTGTGCATGGAAATATGCTTGACGCCTTACTCAAGCCTGCCTACGATCTAGCTCATCGAAGCCGAGATGAGCGCCATGAAAACGAACCAGCATCTTGAATTTGTCCAACCTTCAGAACCCGTCTCTCTGCACGCTCTGTTGAAGGAGGTCGATGGGATTTTCGAAATTCAAATCAATGCGCTCGCAACACTCTACGGTGTGAGTAAATCGGCGGTGCGGCTTACGCTTGGCGGCTCACATCGTCCTAAGTACCTCGCCCGGGTCTGCTACGAATATGCGGTGGAAGGTAAATGGCCGTCACAAGGCCATGACAATGACGCGGATTGGCTGGATCTGAGTGCTTTTGTCACCACCGGTCGAAGCTATGTTGAACACTACGGCGCCGCACCGCCCAAGATGTTAGAGAAAACACTGGTGATGGGAGGGATTCGCGCGGGCCTCGATTCCGATAGAGCTGATATCGATGGCATTCCCGCAGTGCTAGAGGGGCTCTACACTGGGTACTTGACCTTGCTGGAGATAGCAATAATGGCTCAAATGAGCGAGAAGTCCGTAAGGAATGCGACGCTACCGACCGCTCAAGATCGCCTCGTTACCTCAAAGCAAGGCACCCGAACAGTGGTCGAGGCTCCCGAGGCTCTCCGGTGGTTATCGGGTCGCCGAAGCTTCAATCCAACAGTTGTGGTCTGATCATGGCGCTGACGAGACAAGCTGAAGCCTATTGCGTTGAAACGCTGAAACGAACGAGCCCACCCACCGAAAAAATTGCAGGGTTTACCACCCGTACCGGGCGCCAGCTGGCGTTGGAGCGGGTTCGAAATGAAATCTATTGCTGGACCGAGCTCTCATCCCTGGAAGCAGCGCCCTGCACGCCAAGGCGTAGGTATACAGCCTCGGAAACACGCAACTCGAACCTGAATCGTAAAAACGCGCCACGCCTTATGCTTGGACAGGAAGTTCTGTACTGGACTTTCAGCGACATCGAGCACTTCAAACGCTTTGTGGATTGGTACATCTAACGCTCTCTCCACCGGGCAGTGGGCGGCAATCCTCTCCCTTTTTCTTGGTCTCCGTTCGTCTCAGTGAAGGTGGGTTCCCCTCAATGCTCAAATGGCTTGCCTCCATGAGTCGCGATTTCCGCATTCACCTTGACTGGTCGCGTTTCGAGGAATCAGAGCGCTACCGCTATGTCACGCAGGCCTACGACCAATTCCCGACACAAGCGATGGAGGCAGATCTAGCCGAGCGCCTTAAGCGCGTCCAGGATGAGGCCGCTGCGAAGTTCAATGCTGATCGTGATCGGCTGAACGGGGCGGTCACAGCGCTGCACTCCAAAGTCACTGAAGCTAAGCGTCTGGTAAGCCTCTTTCAGCGCGATTACCGCGCTGAGCTTGAGGCCCTGTACGCAGAAAAAGATCGGCTGCGCGGTGAAATGCGAGTGACAAAGAATGAGAAATCATCCGAATACGACAGCCTCGAGGCGTTACACGAGGAGAAAAAAGAGCTGTATAGAAAGAGCCGAGCGCTTAAGGACGATATTGATAGCTGGTACGCGCAAGCCAACCGGAGTCGGGTTTTACTGGGGAAAAAGGATCGAGAGATTCCCAAGTACTCAATCTTCGGGATTAGCCAAAATTCATTGCAGCGCGCCAAGAACGACCGGGATATCGTAATCAAGAAGATCAAGCGGGTGAAAGAGGAGATCGACACGGTCAACAGTGATATCTACGCCTTGAATAAGGCGCTAGAGCAAATGGGTGAGGCATTTGGGCAGACCAAGCAACGTATCGTTGATACCAAACAGGATCGGGCTGAGTTTTTCGGCTTGAGTGCGTCCGGTAAGACCTTAAGGGCCCTGAAAAGTGAACAGGACCACGTGGCCTATGAGTTTGCCAGGTTACGCACCACAGTGGTTTCAATTGAAGAGGCACGGGTATGTTTCATCCGAGATGCCGAAAACGGCTATGGTGTGCCCGCGCTTCGCATTGAACTGGATAACCGGATTGAAACTCGGGTTGCCCACCTCAGGGCATACGATCTACCCGAGCAACAGATGCAGCGTAAGCTGCGGCACCGAGAGCAGTGGCTGCGGGAACACACGAAGTAGCGCTCGGATTTGGCGGGGAACCTTAACTTGAAAGGTTTAGCCAGGCTGCTGACAAGATGAAGAATGATGGCTTTGTCTGGCTTGCGCTTGCATTCGAGGCGTGTGGTTCGGCGAAGCGTTTGCGCGGCTGAGGGCGACGAAAAAATTCGGTGCTTGCTTCGTCGCCCAATCGATCAGATCCGTGGGCCAGCCAGTTCTCATATCAGGTCAGAATATGCAGATCCCATCAAGCTCAAACCTTGAGCTCGCCCATGACACTCAAGACGGCACCGTGAGCAATGTCGATTATCCGGTCGACTTCTTCTCGAGTGGTGACCAGTGGTGGTGCGAAGCCAAGTATTTCGCCATGCGGCATGGCACGGGCGATCAGGCCGCGATCACGGGCCGCCTTGGAAATACGTGCACCAACTTTCAGCGACGGGTCCAGGCGTGTCTTGGTGAGCGGGTCGGCGACGAACTCGATGGCCGCCATCAAGCCCACGCCACGCACCTCACCCACGATCGGCAGCGCGCCGAAGGCTTCCTGCATGGACTTCTGGAAGTACTCACCGACCCTTGCCGCGTTGCCCGGAATGTCCTCCTGCTCGACGATGTCCAGCACCGCATTGGCCGCTGCGACCCCGATGGGGTGACCGGAATAGGTGTAGCCGTGGGAGAACGCCCCCACTTTGTCCGCACCTTCCTCCATGACCTTGTATACCTTCTCACCTACGATCGAGGCGGAGAGCGGCGCATAGGCTGAGGTCAGGCCCTTGGCTACGGTGATCAGGTCAGGCTCGATACCGTACTTGTCGCAGCCGAACATGGCGCCGGTACGGCCGAAGCCGGTGATGACTTCATCGGCAATCAGCAGGATGTCGTACTTTTTCAGGACTGGCTGAATGGCTGCCCAGTATCCGGCGGGTGGTGGGGTGATGCCGCCGGTACCCAGCACCGGCTCGGCAATGAATGCACCGATGGTGTCGGGGCCTTCGCGCAGGATCAGTTCCTCCAACTCGTTGGCTCGACGCTGGGAGAATTGCTGTTCGGTCTCACCTGGTTCGGCACCCCAGTAGTGGTGCGCAGCCCCGGTTCGCAAGATGCCGGAGACCGGCAGGTCCATGTAGTCGTGGTAGAACGACATGCCAGTCATGGACCCCGAAACGACCGAACAGCCGTGGTAACCGCGCTCGCGGGAAATGATCTTTTTCTTCTTCGGCAGACCACGCAGGTTGTTGTAGTACCAGACCAGCTTGGCCTGGGTTTCGTTGGCGTCGGAGCCCGACAGGCCGTAGAACACCTTGCTCATCTTGCCCGGCGCCATGTTTACCAGGCGATCGGACAGCCGCGCCAACTCGTCGGTGGTATGCGCAGCATAGGTGTGGTAATACGCGAGCTTGTGCGCCTGGCGCGAGATGGCCTCGGCTACCTCGCTGCGGCCATAGCCGACGTTCATGCAATACAAACCGGCGAAGCCGTCGATGTACTCACGGCCGGTCGCGTCGGTGATGGTGATGCCTTTGCCGGTCTCGACGATTGTCGGGTCTCCCAGTTTGCCGGATGCGAAGTCCTTCAGGTGGGTGAACGGATGCAGTACCGCGCCACGATCCTGGGCCGAAATGAGGTCGATCTTTTGCTTGTCCATGGTAGTTCTCCTGTTATTGGTCAAAGGCCGCCGACGCAGACGTATTTGAGTTCCATGTACTCGGCCAGGCCATGTTTTGAGCCTTCCCGGCCCAGGCCGGACTGTTTCCAGCCACCGAAAGGGATCGGTGCGCCGGTAAATTTCGGCGTGTTGAGCGCGACCATGCCGTACTCCAGCTGCTCGGATACGCGCGCCGCGCGCTTCAGGTCATTGGTGTAAACATAAGCCGCCAGGCCGTACTCGGTTTTATTGGCGCGCCGAACCACTTCATGCTCGCTGTCGAACGGCAGGATTGCCGCGACCGGGCCGAAGGTTTCTTCGAACGTGATGTCCATCTCATCGGTGACATCCGCCAGCACGGTCGGCAGGACGAAACTGCTGCCCAGGTTGTGATCCAGGCCGCCGCACATCAGTCGTGCGCCCAGCGAAATCGCATTGCCGATATGGTCACGGCATTTGTTGGCAACGCTGACACGTGTCATAGGGCCAATATCCACACCCTCTGCCAGGCCGTGACCGACACGCAGTGACTGTGCCAACCGAGTGAACTCGGTCACGAAGGCGTCATAGTGACTGCGCTGCACGTAGATGCGGTTGGCGGCCAGGCAGTCCTGGCCAGAAGTGGCGAACTTGGCGCCGATACAGGCGCTGGCCGCTTCATACACGTCGGCGTCTTCGAAGACGATGAAAGGCGCGTGCCCGCCCAACTCAAGCGAAACCTTTTTTACCGTGTCGGCGGACTGACGCAGCAGAATCCGGCCGACTTCGGTGGAGCCCGTGAAGCTGAAGGCTCTCACCTCGGTACGCTGAAGCAACTGCCTGGACAGTTTCGCCGCGTCGCCGGTGACCACTTGGAATACCCCGGCCGGGAAGCCGGCTTCCTCGGCCAGCCTCGCCAAGGCAAGGGCTGACAGTGGCGTTTCCGGTGCCGGCTTGATGATCATCGGGCAACCGGCGGCAAGGGCTGCGCCGGCTTTGCGGGTGATCATGGCGTTCGGGAAATTCCATGGCGTTACGGCAGCCGTGACACCAATGGGTTGCAGCCGAGTGGTGAGCTGGCTACCCGGCAGATGGCTTGGGATCGACTCTGCGTAGCTGCGCTCGGCTTCTGCTGCGAACCACTCCAGGAAGTTGGCGCCGTAGTCGATCTCACTGAGGGCCTCGGCGTAGGGCTTGCCTTGCTCGGCCGACATGATGGTCGCAAGGTCCTGGCAATGCTCACGGGTCAGCGCTGCCCATTTGCGCAGCAGATTGCCGCGCTGAGCGGGCAGCAGTGCACGCCAGCTGACGAAGGCTTCGCTGGCCGCCTCCACGGACCGGTCGATCCAGTGCTCGTCGCAATGGGCGACGTGGGCGATAACCTCATCGGTAGCTGGGTCGGTGACGGCCAAGCGCCCTTCGCCATGAATCCATTGCCCAGCGATGTAGGCACGCAGCTCCAGGAGGTCTGGACGACTCAACTGGTGTAACGCTGCCGTTGCGCGGTTTTTCATTGTTATTTCCCTCCCGAATGTGCGGCAAGCTTGCGTTCTGCGGCAATGTCCTCCAGGTCCTTGAAGCGATCCCCGATGCGTGGGTGGACACGCCCGCCATCACTGGCACCAATGGCGATGACGATCTCGTCGGGGCCAGGTGCGTCGGCGATCTGGAAGGTGGAGGTTATGAAGTGCGAGCGTTTGCCCGTCTCGGACTTGTGGATCATCGGTACGCTCAACAATGCGCCCGCGCCAACCCGAGTGTTGATGAAGCTGAGAAACGCCGTGCCATCCACCGCCTCGCGGTACACGTCGCCAAAGCGCAAGGTGTGGATCAGTGCGGCGGCATGCTCGATCTCGCCGCCGGTGCCCACCACGGCGGCTTTCCCATAGGCCTGTATGCGCTCTTTGGGCAGGTGGGCCACCAGCGCCGCAGACATCATTTGGCCCAACTCAGGTGCCAGGCGAACGATCTCGGGGCCGAGGTCATCGACGAACCCTTGGCCGGCCCAAGGGTTGCGCAACACGGCCGCGACAACCACCGAGGTAATCGGCCTGGGTGCATCCTTGCCGCCTTCCTGATGGGTAGTTTCGATAAACGTAACGATCTTGCGGATATCAGCGGGCATCAAAGCCTCCAGGACAATGGGCCATGTGGAATTGAAGGCCATGCTAGTCACTGATTCGCAGTGAATCTTCCGTCGAACCATTGCAAGATTCTGTTATTTTTCCTCTGATTCGATTAATTATCATCGGTGCAAGGGGTACCCGATGCCTGAACAACAAGAAAAAATCACGGCGTTACGGCGGGTGGCGAGCCAGATCAGTTCCGACGAAGATCTGGAATCGTTGCTCGGTGAGTTGACCCGCTCAGCCTGCCAGCAAGGCGGCTGGGACCTTGGGTCTGTAATGTGCATTGACCTCGCTCACGGTTACGGTGTGGTCTTGGCGCGCTATGAGAGCAGCCGGTTGCCGCAGAAGATGCAGGACCGCTGGGAGCTGGCGACCAGTCCCTCGCTGATCGCGTTGCAGAGTGGGGAGCCGGTCTACATCCGCGATGCCCAGCACACGACACGCTTTCCAGGCTATCGGCGTGACGCCTTGGCACGTAATTACCGCACCGTACTGGCCTTACCGATGCCCAGCAGCGATGCTGAAGGACGTCCGATGGTGCTCACCGTCATCTCGCGCTCGGTCCGGGAGGTTGCCGAGGAGGACCTGACCTTCATGGCCGCAGTGGTCGACCTGGGTGCGATCGCGGTGGACCGTGCCCATCGGCGCCGTGCGCAACTGGAAGCCAATGAGCAGTTACAACGCATTCTCGGTTCGCAGCGTTCGCTGTTGCGCAACGTGCTGGCGGGCGACTCGTTGCAAGCGTTGGCCGTCACCCTGGGAGAGTTGCTCGGCGGCGCGGTACTGGTGGCGGACTTTTCCGCCGGCCACGTGGTCGGATCGGCTTCGGCCTTACCCGCGCTGTACGACGACACGCAATGGACACGCTGGCTGGCTGGCAGCGGCGGGCGCGAGCTGCTGGGCTACATTCACGACACCTTGCAGCATCAGCGTGACGGTCAGGTGATGCTGCCGCTCGAGGGGGAGCATCGGCTGGCGGCGCACATCGAAGCGCTGACGGTGGATGATGAACAGGTCGGTGCGCTGTTGGTCGTGGGTGATGCGCCACCCGACACCCTGCGCAAGCTGCTCTTGGAAAACGCCTGCTTCGCCTTGAGTGTGCAATTGATGCGCAGCGTGATCCGCTACCGCTTCGAGACCCGCACCCTGACGGAGTTGTTTTCCGAGATCGTCGAGCGACGCTTCCGCGATTCAGAGGATGTGCTTGCGCGTGCCCGACGCCTCGGCTTGCCATTGGCCGCGCCGCTGCGCATGTTGGTGGTGGATTTTGCCGGCCATGGCAGCCATCGAAGCAACTTGATGCTCGAATGCAGCCGGCAGGTTTCCGGCCTTGCCAAGCAGTTACAGGTTGCCATGCACATGGTCACCCTGGGGAGTGGCCTGGTTTGTCTGCTGCCGGTAGACGCCGACCAGGTTGCGGTGCAAGCGCGGTTTGGCCGGCGTATCGCCGATGCCCTCGGGCGTGTGCTGGGCCATGAGCCGATCGTGGTGCTTGGGGAGACGTTCGAGGGGCTCGAGCCTTTGGCCGTCGAGTGGGAGCGCTGCTGGCGGATGATTCGCGTGGCGCGTGATTACGGGCGCAGCGGCATGCTCGAAATGCCGGACCTGGGCGCGTTGCCAGTGCTCATTGGTGCCGCCGACGCTACTGATGTGCGGCATTTCGTCAGCGGCACGCTGGGCAAGCTGATCGACTACGACAAGCGTAACGCCGCACCCTACCTCGAGACAGTGGCGGCGTACCTGCGTGCGGGGTGTCGCAGCCAGTTGGCCGCTGATGCGATGGGCTTGCACGTGACTACGCTGCGCTACCGGCTGGCACGGATTCAAGAGCTGTTCGGTCTGGACTTCGATACACCGGAGCGGCGATTTGCCCTGGAACTGGCGCTGCAGTTGCACCAACTGACTACCGGCGCAGAGCTGGGAAAAAGATGAAGAGCAGGGCTACCTGGGGTGAGAAACAGGGGTAGTCCGTTTTGCTCTTAAACCGAGAATAAATCACCGATTATTCCTCCATACCTAGGAGGACCCTGGCCTGTCACCGTCCCTATAGTTCACCTCAATCAATGCAACGGCATTCTTGAGGTGAGTGACATGCAGACCGTTGAACACGCATACAAGACGATAGACCCCATGGCCCTGCGCCGTGCCTTCGGTACGTTCGTCACCGGGGTAACCGTGGTCACAACCCGTGATGAGCAGGGCAACCCCAGAGGCATGACGGCCAATTCGTTCACCTCCGTTTCTCTTGATCCGGCACTGCTGCTGGTGTGCATCGGCAAGGGGGCAGCGAGCTTTCCGGTGTTCCGACAGGCCGACAGCTTTGCCGTCAATCTGCTGCATGAAGGGCAGGTTGTACTTTCCAACGTCTTCGCCTCCAAAGCCCTCGACAAATTCGACCAGGTTAGCCATGTCGCAGTGCACACGGGGGCACCGGTGCTGACCGATTGCCTGACCTGGTTCGACTGCACGGTGCACCAATGCATCGACGCAGGTGACCACATCCTCCTGCTTGGCCAGGTCCAGGCGTTCGGTACCAGCCCCGAGGCACCGTTAGGCTTCTGTCGCGGTCGCTATGCCCAGGTCAAGGACCCACTCCCACCAGGTTGGCTATCGGCCAGCGACATGATCACCGGCTACCTGATCGAATCCGAAGGGCGCTTGCTCCTGGCCGAGGATGGCAAGGGCGGCTGGGTACTGCCGACTGCCTCGCGTCGGCTCAAGGACGGGCGCCTGCCACTGTCCGCAGGCGGCGAGTTGGCCCTGTTGCCTGATGACACCTTTCTCTATTCGGTGTTCGACACCGCTGATAACGACCCGGGTTACCTGATTTATCGCGCCAAACTGGGCGAGTCGCTGGGGGAGGGTGCGCTGCCGCCTTCGCTGCACTTCTTCGCCCTCGATCAGCTGCCCTACGAAACCATTACCTCCCACGAGATACGCGCCATGTTGCAGCGCTATGCGCGTGAGACCGAGCGCGGCAGCTTCGGTATCTACATGGACTCCCAGGAGGGCGGGCGTGTCGCGATGGTCGGCAGCGCGCAGAGCTGGGACAAAGCCTACTGAGTCAGAAAAAAATCAGGAGTTGGTAACACATGCAAACCACACTGCAAAACCTGCAAGGCTCCCGGCAGCAACTGTTCATCGACGGCCAGTTCACCGCCGCCCAGAGCGGCGAGTTCCTGCCCAGTTTCGATCCGACCACCGGGCATCCCTGGTACGAATTCTCCCAGGCCGATGCGCGGGACGTCGATGCAGCGGTACGCAGCGCACAGGTTGCGCTGAAGGGCGCTGCCTGGCGGCGCATGACGCAGACCGAGCGCGGCAAGCTGGTACGCCGGTTGGGTGAGTTGGTGGCGGATCATGCCGACGAGCTGGCGCGCATCGAGTGCCGCGACAACGGCAAGCTGCTCAAGGAAATGGTGGCGCAGATGCGCGGCCTGCCTGACTCGTTCTACTACTTCGCCGGCATGGCCGACAAGCTGCAGGGCGACACCATCCCGGTCAACAAGCTCGATGCGCTGAATTACAACGTGCGCGAGCCGATTGGCGTGGTGGCCATGATCACGCCTTGGAACTCGCCGTTGATGTTGCTCACCGGCACCCTGGCGCCGTGCCTGGCGATCGGCAACACCGTCGTCATCAAACCGTCCGAGCACACCAGTGCATCGACCTTGGCGTTGGCGGAACTGGCCATCCAGGCCGGTATTCCGCCGGGCGTAATCAACGTGGTGACGGGCGATGGCCCGACGACCGGCGAGGCGCTCAGTCGCCACCCCGGCGTTGCCAAGCTGGTGTTTACCGGTAGCACTGCCACTGGCCGCAAAATTGCCGCCAATGCGGCACAGAACCTGGTGTCGTGCCAAATGGAGCTGGGCGGTAAATCGCCCCATGTGGTGTTCGCCGACGCCAACATCGAGCAGGCGGTCAACGGCGTGGTCGCCGGTGTGTTCGCTGCCGCTGGGCAAACCTGCGTGGCAGGCTCGCGCTGCTTCGTCGAGTCTTCGATCTACCCTGCGTTCATCGATGCGCTGGTGGAGCGCACACGGCGGATTAAGGTCGGCCACCCGACCCTGGAGGACACCGATATTGGCCCGCTGGCGCTGTCCGCGCAGCTGGAAAAAGTCGAGCACTACGTCGACTCGGCGATCCGAGAAGGGGCCCGCGTGGCTGTGGGCGGTCGGCGCGCGACTGAAGCCGTGCAAGGCGGTGGCTGGTATTTCGAACCGACGGTCATTGTCGAGGCGCGTAACGACATGCGCTTCATGCGCGATGAAATCTTCGGCCCGGTAGTCGGGGTCATTCCCTTCGATACCGAAGCGCAGTTGATTGAACTGGCCAACGACACCGAATACGGCCTTGCCGCAGGTGTCTGGACCCGAGACATCAGCCGCGCCATGCGCTTTGCCCGTGACGTCGACGCCGGCACGGTATGGATCAACACCTATCGCTCGACGGCCTACATGTCGTCGAACGGCGGCATGAAGAACAGCGGCTATGGCATTCGCGGCGGCTTCGAGGTGATGCGCGAGTTCTCGCGGCTGAAAAACGTGCTGGTGGACTATTCCGAAACCCTGCAGGACCCATTCGTCATCCGCCTGCGCTGAATGCGCGCGCCCAACCCCACACGACTGGAGACAACAACAATGAAATTCGCAGTTTCCCTGAGCATGGAGCGCTTCAACCCTGAGGAGCGGATGAGCGACAAGATCCTCAACTTCCTCAAGCTGGTGCGCATGGCCGATGAGGGTGGCTTCGAGACCCTGTGGACCGCCGAGCACCATACGCTGGAGTGCACGATCTCGCCCAACCCGTTCATTACCCTGACCTGGCTGGCCCAGCACACGCAGAACATTCGCCTCGGTACCTCGACGTTGGTGGCGCCGTATTGGTCGCCGATCCGCCTGGCTGGCGAGTCCGCCTTGTGTGACCACCTGACAGGCGGGCGTCTGGAGTTCGGCATCGCCCGCGGTGCCTACCAGTATGAGTTCGACCGCATGGCCGGGGGCATTCCGCAGCAGGAAGGTGTGGCCTACATGAAAGAGTTGTTGCCTGCGGTGAAGAAGCTCTGGCAGGGGGATTATGCCCACGATGGCCACTACTGGAAGTTCCCGGTCGCAACCTCGGTACCCAAGCCGCTGCAGCAGCCACATCCGCCAATTTGGGTCGCCACCCGCGACCCGGCAAGCTTTGACTGGGCCGTCAGCGTAGGCGCCAACATCCTCTCCACGCCGTTGTCAGCACCTGCCAGCGAAGTCGTCGTGCTGGGTGAGAAGTTCCGCAAGGCGGTGGCCGACCATCCCGAGGTGCCGCGTCCGCGTTTCATGATGCAGCGCCGCACCTGTGTCTACGACCGTGAGCAGGACTGGGAAGTGGCCGTGCGCCACAGCATCGACTACGGCCGCGCCTTCGAGAACCTGATGCAGAACATCGGCACCGTGAACAACGGCTTTCCCGAGGCGGTACCCTATGAACGGGTGGCCAACCGCGACAGCTACAACCCGGAGGCGATCCGCGAGAACCTGATGTTCGGTACCCCCGACGAGATCATTCGCAAGCTGGAAGTGTACGAGGCGCAAGGGGTGGACCAGTTCTGCCTCGGGTTGGCCTTCAACCTGCCATACGAGTTGCAGGAGAAGACGCTGCGCCTGTTCATCGACGAAGTCATGCCGCATTTCGCCCGTCGCGCCGCCGCGCGTCAGGCCGGTTGAGACGGACAGGGAGCGCATATGCTGACGCAAACCTCCGACCCATCGGGCGTGATCCAGGGCAGCCTGGCCACCGGCGGCATCGAACTGAACTACCGCCTGCAAGGGCGCGGTACGCGCCCGCTGGTGTGCATCCACGGTGTGGGCTCGTACCTGGAGGCCTGGGACGCGGTTGCCAGCCACCTGGTCGAGGACTTTCGCATCCTCACCTTCGACCTGCGCGGCCACGGGCATTCCTCGCGGGTGTACGGCCGCTACGAGATCGACGACTTCGTCGGTGACACCTTGGCGTTGGCCGCCCATGTGGGCTTCGACACCTTCGACCTGGCCGGTTTCTCGCTGGGCGGCCTGATTGCCCAGCGTCTGGCCTTGCAGCACCCACACCGGCTGCGGCGCCTGGCGCTGCTGGCCACGGTCTCTGGGCGCACTCGCGAGGAACGCGCGCGGGTGCTGGAGCGCCTGGCGGCGTTGCAGGAGGGCGAGCGCGGCTCGCACCATGATGCCTCGTTGTCGCGCTGGCTGTCGGAAGATTTCCAGGCGTGCAATCCGGACCTGATCGCCTGCCTGCGCCAGCGTGACGCCGAGAACGACCCTCAGTGCTATGCGGCCGCGTACCGGGTGCTGGCCGAGACCGACTATGGCGGTTTCATCGACCAGATCCAGGTACCGACCCTGATCGCCACCGGCGAGCAGGACCAGGGGTCCAACCCGCGCATGGCGACGTTCATGCACGAATGCATCCCAGGCTCCAGGCTCGAAATCCTGCCGGGGTTGCGCCACTCGATCCTGATCGAGGCACCGAGGCAGGTCGCCGGCCTATTGCATGAGTTCTTCATGGACGATCAGTGAGTGGACGGACACGTCACCAACCCCGCTGCGGTGGGGGCGTCGGTCCGGTCAGTGAGATTCTGTTTGCTACGAGAGTGCTGGCAATGAACATCGAAAAACGCATCCCCCGAATAAAAAGCGGTTCGATATCCCTCCACCTGGCCGCCTTGCGTGAGGCCGGGCCTTCATCGACTGCCGTGTCCCCGCGAGCTCGGTTCGCGGGCCATCCGAACTTGCACGAGGAGTCGCAGCCATGACTGACCGATTGGTCATCGAGAATCTCTACAAGGTGTTCAGCGACAAGCCCGGCCCCGCGCTGGCGATGTTGCACGAAGGCAAGGGCCGCGCCGAGGTGCTGGAAACCCTGAGCCAGGTGGTGGGCGTGGACGACGTGTCGCTGCGCATCCCGTCCGGCTCGATCTACATGATCATGGGCCTGTCCGGCTCGGGCAAATCTACCCTGGCGCGCTGCATCAACCGCCTTAACGAGCCCAGCGCCGGGCGCATCCTGCTTGATGGCGAAGATCTCTGCGCACTGGACGAGGAGGGCCTGCGTGAGGTGCGCCGCTCGCGGATCTCCATGGTGTTTCAACACTTTGGCCTGCTGCCCAACCGGCGGGTGATCGAGAACGTCGAGTTCGGCTTGAAGATGCGCGGCACCGCGCCGGCCCAGCGCCGCGCCCGGGCCGAAGAGGTGCTGGCGGTAGTGGGCCTGGGCAAGTGGGCCTACCACATGCCCCATGAACTCAGTGGCGGTATGCGCCAGCGCGTCGGCTTGGCCCGCGCCCTGGCAACAGACGCTGACGTGCTGATCATGGACGAGGCATTCAGCGCCCTCGACCCGCTGATCCGCAGCGAGATGCAGGACGAACTGCTGCGCCTGCAACGCACCCTGAACAAGACCATCCTGTTCATCACCCACGACTTCCAGGAAGCGCTCAAGCTTGGCTCGCGCATCGCCATCATGTCCGAAGGGCGGGTGGTCCGCGAAGGTACGCCACAGTCGATCGTCATGGAGCCTGGCAGCGAGTACGTCGCCGGCTTCACCCGCGAGGTCGACCGCGCTCGGGTGTTCGACGCCGCTTCCGTGATGACCGCGCTGACACCGGTCTGGCGCGGCGAAGGCCGCACCCTGCTGGGTGCCAGCAATCTGGGGCCAGGCTTCCTGGTCGATGGCGATCAGCGGCTGCTGGGCATCCTCAGCCAGCAGCAGGTCGCCCTGGCCTGCAGCGGCCAGCAGGCACCTCAGCCCGCAGCCGGCTTCATTTGCGTGCCGAGCACGGCACGGCTGGTGGACGTGGCGCCGCAGTGCATCGGTGGCCAGCCGGTGGGGGTGACAGACGAGGCCGGGCGGCTGCTCGGGTTCCTGGATGCGGGGCATATTCTGGCCCGGATTGGCGCCGCTCAGGGCGTGGAGGTGCGACATGCTTGAAGCCAACGACCTGGCGGTGTTCCCCATCGCCGACTGGATACAAAACGGCGTGCAGTGGCTGGCGGAGAACTTCCGTCCCTTTTTCTCCAGCCTGAAATGGCCGATCGAGCAGTTGCTCAACTTCGTCGACGGTGCTTTCCATGCCATGCCGTTCCCGGTGATGGTGCTGCTGACCTTCGTGTTGTTCTGGCGCTTGGCCAACCTGCGAGTGGCGCTGTTCAGCGTTGCCGCCTACGTGACCATCGCAGTGCTTGGGGTGTGGTCGGAGGCGATGACCACGCTGTCGCTGATTACCACGGCCATCGTGTTCTGCGCGGTAATCGGTATCCCCATTGGCATCTGGTGCGCACGTAGCCCTGCTGCATGGATGGTGGTGCGCCCGGTGCTGGATGTGATGCAGACCACGCCGACCTTCGTGTACCTGGTGCCGGTGGTGATGCTGTTCGGTGTCGGCAACGTGCCCGGTGAAGTGGCGGTTGCCACTGCAGCGATGCCGCCGCTGATCCGCTTCACCCAGTTGGGGATTTGTATGGTCGACAGCGAGATCGTCGAAGCCGGCCAGGCGTTCGGGGCCAACAAGTGGCAGCTGTTGTGGGAGGTGCAGTTGCCGCTGGCAATGCCGACTATCCTCGGCGGCCTGAACCAGACGGTGCTGACCGCCATGGTGATGTCGGTGGTGATTTCGATGATTGGCGCCGAGGGCCTTGGCCTGGTGGTGCTGCAGGGTATCGGCCGGCTCGACGTTGGCGGCGCGGCGGTCGGTGGCATCGCCATCGTGCTGCTGGCGATCATGCTCGACCGTTTTTCCCAGGCACTGGGTGCACCTCGGCCAGGCAATGGTCTGACGTTGAAAAGCGTGCTTCGCCGCTGTCTGCGCGGCGAACGCCTGCTGTCCCAGGGGCATTGAGCCACAGCACCTTGCTTGATGCGTTTGCGTGTGTGTCACAACCCGATAACGAGCATAAGAAGAAGGTAGACAACGATGAACATGTTCCACAAGACGCTCGCCTGTGCCGCCATACTTCTGGCCCTGACAGGCACCGCCCGGGCCGAAGGGTTGCCCGGTGATGGCCGGACCATCCGCTATGCCCAGGACAGTAGCCTGGGGGGGAATTATGTAGTGGCGCAGATTGTCTCCGACGCCTTCAAGGCGCTGGGATACAAGGTCAAGCTGGTCACCCTGGACAATACCTTGTTCTTCCCCGCCGTGGCCCAACACGACATGGACATCGGCACCGATATCACCCTGCCACAGCGCGAACCCGGCTTTCGCGCCGTGGCGAAGGACGCTGAGCTGGTCGGGGAGGGGATGATCATTGGCGGTGGCATCAATGGCTATCTGATAGACAAGAAGACCGCACTGGCCAACAACATCACCACCTTGGAACAGTTGAAAGATCCGAAGATCGCCGCGCTGTTCGGCGCCGGCGGCAAGGCCGAGTTGACCAGCTGCGACCCAGCGTGGAGCTGTGGCAAGGTGATCGATTATCAGATGAAGGCCTTCGAACTGACCGGCACGGTGCGGCAGGTGCGTGGCAAGTACGAGGCGCTGATGGCCGACGTAGTGACCAAGGTCAAGGGCAGCAAGCCAGTGTTCTTCTACGCCTGGAGCCCGTCCTGGGTGACCAATGCGCTGGTGCCAGGCCGCGACGTGCTGTGGCTGCCTACGCCCAAGGATGCGTTGCCAGCGGACATTCCCAACGACGGCTCGGCGCTGGTCAAGGACGTCGAGGGCTGCGCCGGCGACGCCAACCCGTGCCGCATGGCCATGGGCTCATGGAACTACCACACGGTTGCGAACAAGCAGTTCCTCGCGGACAACCCGGCGATCAGGCAACTGATGCAGCAGGTGCATTTCCCCACTGCCGTGTGGTCGCAGTGGGAGGCGGCGATAGGCAAGGAGGGCGGCTCGCCGGAAATGATCCGCAAGCTCGCCGACCAGTGGATAGGTGCCAACCAGGCACAGTTCGATCAGTGGGTGGCCGCGGCCAAGTGACAGTCACGCCGGGGCGGCTGGCGCCCCGGCGCTTAGGCAGAATCGAAACGGAGAACCTTGCATGAATCAGGAACTGTTTGAACGCGGGCTGCAGACCCGACGTGAAGTACTCGGCGACGCCTACGTGGACGCCGCGCTGGCCAACGCCGATGAGTTCGGCATGCCGATGCAGGAACTGGTGTCGCAGTACTGCTGGGGCGATGTATGGAACCGACCAGACCTGGACCGGCGCACCCGCAGCCTGCTCAACCTGGCGTTCATGACCGCGCTCAACCGGCCTCACGAGCTCAAATTGCACATTCGTGGCGCGCTGAACAATGGCGTGAGCAAGGCGGAAATCCGCGAGGTGTTCCTGCAGGCGGCGATCTACGCCGGGGTGCCGGCGGCGGTGGACAGCTTCCGCTGTGCCCGTGAGGTGTTCCAGCAGGATTGATCACCTGGCACGGGGCTCTCGCATCAGCGCCAATGCGAGCGTGCCCCGTGACACAGCCGCTGCCAGCATACTTGCAACCCTTCCCACGGTGATATTCATGGACTACCGCTACTTGGGCCGCAGTGCTCTGAAGGTTTCCCCTTTGTGCCTGGGCACCATGATGTTTGGTGGTGCCACCGACGAACCGACCGCCCAGCGCATCATTGCCCACGCTCATGCTCAGGGTGTCAACTTCATCGACACCGCCGACGTTTACACCGGTGGTGCCGCCGAGCGTATCGTCGGCCGGGGCATCGCCTCCCAGCGCGACGACTGGGTGCTGGCCAGCAAGTTCGGCTCACCCGTAGACACTGCCCCGAACCGCCAGGGCCAGTCGCGCAAATGGATCAACCAGGTCGTCGAAGCGAGCCTCAAGCGCCTTGGCACCGACTACCTCGATATCCTCTACTTCCACCGTGCCGTTCCCGGTGTGACCCTGGCAGAGGGCGTGCGCGCCGTTGGCGACCTGATCCGTCAGGGAAAGGTGCGTTATTTCGCAGTGTCGAACTTGCGCGGCTGGTACATTGCCGAGGTAGTGCGTTTGGCCGACGAGATGGGCCTGGACCGGCCGGTGGCCAGCCAGCCGCTATACAACCTGGTCAACCGTACCGTCGAGGTCGAACAATTGCCTGCCGCCTATCACTACGGTTTGGGCGTTGTGCCCTACAGCCCGCTGGCGCGGGGCGTACTGACCGGCAAGTACGCCCCAGAAGGCCCGCCACCGCCGGACAGCCGGGCAGGGCGTGGCGACCAGCGCATCCGGCAAACCGAATGGCGGCGCGAATCCCTGCACATCGCCCAGTCCGTTGCTGCCCACGCCGCCTCGCGCGGCATCAGCAGTGCGGCCTTTGCCTTGGCCTGGGTCCTCAATAACCGCTGCGTCAGTTCGGTCATCGCTGGGCCGCGCACCGAAGCGCAGTGGCACGGTTACCTGAAGGCATTGCAGGTGCGTATCGAGGAGCAGGACGAGTGCTTTGTCGACAGCCTGGTGCCGCCGGGGCATTGCTCCACGCCGTATTACACCGACCCTAGCTATCCGGTCGAGGGGCGATTCAGGTCAGCCGATCAATGCAGCCTAGCCTTCGAGTAATGCTGTCAGACCGGTGTCGTTGGTCTTGACCACACCATTGCGGGCAAGCATGGCAAAGCAGCGCCAACGTGCTTCAAAGTCGGTGCATTTGGGGTCATACATTTGTACAAAACCAGGCTCGGAAACCTGAATATTTAACGATTTCCAGTACCGCAAAGGCGTCTTAGTCTCCTGTTCAAGCGTTGAACAATAATAAAAGGAGACACCCAATGCCCATTCCCTGCCATGCCGGCGACAACCTGCAGTTTCAGTGAATCAATTGCAATTAGATTTTGCACCGTCAGCATAGAAGCTCTCGTTTCTGGACTAGAAAATCAATCAACGTCCTGATTTTGGCTGGTATCTGCGCGCGTGTAGGTGCCTTATTGCGTTGCTCGTGGAGGTGACGTTAATGAGGCACTAGCAGAAGTTTCAAAGGGATGCCGGATATGATCGGGCCTGGGGCAACGAATCCATCGCCATTTGATCCTCATCTCTGATTGGTCGAAAACACACTTCAAGGCTTATGCCCGCAGCCATGCGTTTCGCACATGGCTGCGGGCTGTTCTTCATGAGCTGGCACCGTCGCTGTACAGCGGCTTGTGCTGACCCTTTCATATCGTCCTCAGCCTTGTTGCTTTCAGACGAAGGTGTACGAACAGACCTTGTTGCCGGCCGGATCGCGCAGGTAGGCCGCATAGGCACCCGGCAGGTGACCCCGTGCGCCAGGTTGCCCCTCGTCGGTGCCGCCTGCGGCAAGGCCGGCGACGTGGAAAGCGTCCACTTCGGCGGGAGTGGCGGCCGCAAAGCCAATCGTCACGCCATTGCTGGAGGGCGCTTCACCATTGCCCGGGCGGGCGATGATGAAAGCCGGCTTTTCGCGACCGAAAAGCACCCACCCATTGCCGAAAGGGCCGAGGTTGTTGATGCCGAGGGCACCCAGCGCGGCGTCGTAGAATGCGGCCGATTTCTGAACATCGGCGGCACCGATAAAGACGTGCGAGAAGATGCCGTCGCCGGAGATGACAGGATTGGACATGATTGATTTCCTTGATGGTTGGTGTTGAGTGGTTTGTGGGCGATCAGTAGTGGATCACCGTGCGAATCGACTTGCCTTCGTGCATCAGGTCGAAGGCCTTGTTGATGTCGTCGAGGCCCATGGTGTGGGTGACGAACGGGGCGAGATCGATCTCGCCTTTCATGGCGTCTTCCACCATGCCCGGGAGTTGGGTACGACCCTTGACGCCGCCGAAAGCCGAGCCCTTCCAGGTCCGGCCGGTAACCAGCTGGAACGGACGGGTAGAGATTTCCTTGCCGGCACCGGCCACGCCGATGACGATCGATTGGCCCCAACCACGGTGGGCAGCTTCCAGGGCCGAACGCATCACGTTGACGTTACCGATGCACTCGAAGGTGTGATCGACACCCCAGCCGGTCATCTCGATGAGCACCTCGTGGATCGGCTTGTCGAAGTCCTTCGGGTTAAGGCATTCGGTGGCGCCGAAGGTACGAGCCAGTTCGAACTTCGCCGGATTGGTGTCGATGGCGATGATGCGACCCGCCTTGGCCTGGCGTGCACCCTGAATCGCAGCGAGACCGATGCCGCCGAGGCCGAAGATCGCCACTGAGTCGCCCGGCTGCACTTTGGCCGTGTTGTGAACGGCGCCGATGCCGGTAGTCACACCGCAACCCAGCAAGCAGACATGCTCGGGATTGGCATTCGGGTTTATCTTGGCCAGCGAGACTTCGGCAACCACCGTGTATTCGCTGAAGGTCGAGCAGCCCATGTAGTGGTAAAGCGGCTGGCCGTTGTACGAGAAACGGGTCGTACCATCGGGCATCAACCCCTTGCCCTGGGTGGCGCGAACCGCAACACACAGGTTGGTTTTGCCGGACTTGCAGAACAGGCATTCGCCGCATTCGGCGGTGTACAGCGGAATGACGTGATCGCCAGGTTTTACGCTGGTCACACCTTCACCCACCTCCACCACGATACCCGCCCCTTCGTGGCCCAGTACGACCGGGAACAGACCTTCGGGGTCGTCGCCCGACAGGGTGAAGGCGTCGGTATGGCAAACGCTAGTATTGGTGATCCTGACGAGCACTTCGCCTTTGCGTGGCGGCTCGACGTCAATCTCAACGATTTCCAGCGGCTTTCCAGGCCCGAAGGCGACTGCGGCACGTGATTTCATGATGTTGTTTCCTTGCTAACTGGTTCAGGAGCGGAGCATTCCACTGTGTTGTCAGTTTGGGAAACGGCAGAGATGTTGTATATGGAATTGTCGCGATTTTATAATTCCTATATTTGGAATAATTGGCATATGACGAACCTGGCCATGAGGCGTGAGCAATGACGAAAGATATCGAACTGCTGCGCATATTTCGGGTGGCGGCCGAAAGCAGCAGTTTTCGCGACGCAGCCGTGCGTCTGGGGGCCTCCCCTCAAGGCGTCACGCGAGCCATTCAGCAGCTGGAGAGGCACTACGGCGAGGTGCTGTTCCATCGGAGCACGCGACAGGTCCGCATTACCGCCTATGCCGAAGGCTTGCTGGAACAGGTGCGCCCTGTGCTGGAGCGGTTCGAGGATCTGTGGCGACCGCCTGTGGCCGACGAGCAGGATGCTCTGTCGGGCACGGTGCGCATCACCGCACCGCACAGCCTGGGTACCAGAGCAGTTCTACCGGCGTTGGAGCGTATTGCGGGGCGTCATCCCAGGATCACCTTGGATGTGCGCTTGTCCGACCGCATCAGCAATACGGTTGACGACGGGATCGACGTTGGCGTCAGGGTCGGGTTCATGCGCGATAGCCGCTTCATCGCACGCAGAGCAGGCGACATGAGGCTGCCCATCGTTGCTGCTCCACGCCTTATCGAGAAAGTGGGCGCACCTGGCGATATCGATGCGCTGGTTGGCCTGCCCATCGCCGCAGCCCTGGACACCAATACCGGACGCCCGTGGCCTTGGCACTTCAAAGCGGGGCAGCAGTGGATACCCGCAGCGCCCACGCTTATTGCCGACAATGCCGACATGGAAATAGGCGCCGCACTGGCCGGGGTCGCTTTCGCCCAACTGGCGGACTACATGGCGGCCCCCTACATTGCCAGCGGGAAACTCGTGCAGGTGTTGCAAGACGAAGAGCCACCGGCATGGGGGTTGTACGTCTATCGCCCTCAGCGTGGCCCCGTTCCGGGAAGGGTTCGAGTGGTATTTGATGAAATCTTGGCCGCCGTTGGGGGGCTGCCAGCTTTGCGCTGACACACAGCTTGTCCATCGGCAATTGAATTTCGTTTGAAAACAGAGAAACAGGCCAGAATATGCGCCGTTCTAAGAAGATGGCTCATTCTCAGCGCCTAGCAGTTGATTCGTCATTTCCTGCTGATCCCGACCCTGATTTATCAACCACCGCTGAAAGGCCCGGCACTGGCTACGGTGGAAGCTGTTCTGGTTCCACGTCACGTAATACGCCGCCGGCATGGGCAACGCACGCATGCACGGGATGACCAGGCGGCCGCTATCCAGGTCCCTGCGGATCATCGAATACTGCGCCAGGACGATGCCTTGTTCCTCGATCGCCGCCTGAATTGCCATGGCGGAGAGGGAGTAGATCCGGTAGTTGCGGATGATGACCTCGCCGACACCGGCATCGGCAAACCACTGCTCCCAGGACGGCGGTGAGTCGAACTTCGGTCGCCAGTCGATGGTGATCAGTGGGTGGGCCAGCAGTTCGCGTGGCTCCACCGTACCCGCCAACATCGCCGGGCTGCAGGCCGGTACCACGCAATCACGAAACAGCTCGATGGTGTGTTGGTCATCGTGAATGCCTTCTCCGTAACTGAGACGAAAGTCCACGCCGTTGGCTTGCGCCTCCGAAGGCTCGGTGTGGGTGCCGTCGAGGTAGACGCTCAGTTGTGGATGCTCCAGCTGCCAGTCGGCCACCAGTGGTGCCAGCCACTTGGACAGCAGTGAGGGCAGGGCGCTGATGTAGAGGTTGTTGGCGTTCTTGCCGCGCTCCAGCTCCGCGTAGGCCGCCCGCAGGCGTTCGAAGGCCTGGCTGCACCCTTCATGAAAACGCTGGCCGGCTGCGTTCAGGCGCAGGCGCTGGCCCTCCTTGGCGGTAAGGCTAAGGCCCACGGCTTCTTCCAGCAGCTTCATTTGCTGGCTGACCGCACCGGCGGAAATGCCCAGGCGCTTGGCGGCCTGGGTGATGCCGCCGCACAGGCCGACGGCTTCGAAAACTTCCAGTGCGCGTAACGGTGGCAGGTGGCTCATGAGTGCGCCTCGTAGGGAAGGTGTGTATTTTTAGTTTAGAAATACTTAAGTAATCAACAGAAAAGCACATCTATTCTTTTGTTCGCCCCGGGCATAGGCTTTTTCTCAAGAAGCGACGCTTCGCATAACAATAAGAGGAGCTACACGCCATGTTCTTGAGAAACGCCTGGTACGCCGCCGCCTGGGACACCGAAGTGAAGCAGGCCTTGCATCCGACCATCCTCCTTGGCGAAGCCATCGTGCTGTATCGCAAGGCGGACGGCGCCGTCGTTGCCCTGGAGGATGCTTGCCCGCACCGTAAGCTGCCGTTGTCGATGGGGCGCCTGCAGGGTGATGTGGTCGAGTGTGGCTACCACGGGCTGACGTTTGACAGTGCTGGCGCCTGCGTGAAGGCCGCTTGCGTGTCGCGTATTCCTCAGACGGCGAAGGTGCGCAGTTACCCGGTAGAGGAGCGCTATGGCCTGGTATGGCTGTGGATGGGTGATCCGGCGCTGGCCGACCCGGCCAAGCTTCTAAACATTGCCGAGTGGGATGACCCGAACTGGGGGTTGAACCGCGGCGATTCGATGACAATCGACTGCAATTACCTGTACATGACCGACAACCTGCTCGACCCCTCTCATGTCGCCTGGGTGCACCAGAGCACCTTTGGCACCTCGGCCTGCGAATCGCAGCCGCTGGAAACCGTGGAGAAGGAGGATGGCGTAGTTGTGTCGCGGTGGCTGTACGACATCGACGTTGCGCCGTTCTACCAGCAGTACCTAAAGTTCCAGGGGCGTTGCGATCGCTTGCAGTACTACGAGGTGCGTTACCCGGCGCACGCGATCATCAAGGGGGTCCATACCCCGGCCGGCTACGGCGGCGATGCTGTACCTGCGCACGATAAAGCGTTCTTGATGGACTCCTACAACTTCATGACGCCGGTCGATGAAAACCGTACCCGTTACTACTGGTTCCAGTTGCGTAACTTCGATGCCGACAGTGAGAGCGTCTCGCGTCAGTTCGCTGCTGACGTGCGCCGGGCTTTCGAGGAGGACCGGGTGATCCTCGCCGCTGTGCATGCTGGCATGAAAAACCGCCAGACCGCCAACATCGACCTGGCCATCGACTCAGGCCCGCTGCGTTTTCGTCGCGCCATGGAGCGCATGATCCGCGAAGAACAGACAGGCGCCGCCAAGCTGATCGATACCCGCGAGGTCAAAGCCCATGCTTGACACCATTCCCGCCGTGAAGGGCTTTGCGCGCTTCCAGGTGACCAGGAAGGTGCGAGAAAGCGTGTCGATAACCTCGTTCGTACTCGAACCTGCCGTGCACCAGGGCCGGGTGGCATTTCGCCCGGGGCAGTTCATCGTAGTTCGCATACCACAGGCCGAAGGACCACAGGTGCTGCGCGCCTACAGCCTGTCGGGCGACCCGGGCGATCCCTCGCAACTGCGCATCTCGGTGAAGCACGAATTGCCGCCGGCACATTCGCCCGGCCTGCCGGCCGGCGTGGGGTCGAGCTTCTTGCATCAAGCAGTGGAAGTGGGCGAGCAACTGGAAATCGCTGGCCCGTCCGGTACGTTCGTACTGGACGAAAGCAGCGAGCGGCCTGTGCTGTTGTTCAGCGGCGGGGTGGGCCTGACCCCCATGGTGAGCATGCTGCATCGTCTGGCTGGTACCACGCGGCCGGTGTACTTCATCCATGCCTGCGAGAACGGCGCCGTGCATGCCCTGCGCGACGAGGTGTTGGCGGTGGCCGCCAGGCGCGCTGGGATCGTGGTGCACTTCTGCTACCGGATGCCGACCGATGACGACTTGAAACGTGCGCACCATCACAGCAGCGGGCTGGTCAGTCGGGAAACCCTGCAGACATTACTGCCCCTCGATGACTACGACGCCTACCTGTGTGGCCCGCGCCCGTTCATGCAGGCGAACTGGCGGCTGCTGCGTGGCCTGGGGATCGACAGGGCGCGCATTCGTTATGAGTTCTTCGGCCCGGCCACGATCCTCGATGAAGACGAAGCCCCGGCTGCTCCCCCTGTGGCGCCGCCGGAGCCTGCGCCCGCCGGTGACCTGACCGTGCGCTTCGAGCCGTCGGGGCAGTCCGTGGCCTGGGATGCCGCCTGCCCCTCGCTGCTCGACTGTGCCGAGCAGGCCGGGTTCGCGCCGCCCTTCAGTTGTCGCGCCGGGCTGTGCAACAGCTGCCTGACCCCGCTGCTTAGCGGCAGTGTCGAGTACAGCGAGGCGCCGTTGATGCCGCCTGAGCCTGGCCAGGTGTTGTTGTGTTGCGCACGGCCGACCTCGCCGGTGGTGTTGGCGCTGATCGATCAATAGAGGCCCGCACCACGCGGCCAATGATGAACCCGCCAGAGGCCTGATGCCTATCGACTGATGCCCGCCTCCAGACTTGCCTTGCCTCGCGTGCCCCTTACCGTGCTTCGCATCGGAGAATTAAAGATGAACAACAAAAAAACTCGATTCGCCGCTTGCTCGCTGATGATGTTGCTTGCCAGTTTCTCGCTGAACACCCACGCCAAGGAGTGGAACCACATACAGATCGCCACGGAGGGCGTTTATGAACCCTGGAACCGCACCTTGCCAGACGGCTCTTTCGATGGCTTCGAACCGGAGATGGCCAAGGTCTTGTGCGAGCGCATGAAAGCCCGCTGCACGATCGTTGCCCAGGATTGGGATGGCCTGATCCCGGGGCTCAAGGCTGGCAAGTTCGATGTGGTGATGGACGCCCTGGCGATCAGCCCGGAGCGGCGCAAGGTGATCGACTTCTCCCGCCCTTACACCAAGGCCCCGGCCACGTTCATTGCGCTGCA
Organism: Pseudomonas sp. NBRC 111140; assembly: GCF_001320885.1. Taxonomy (NCBI): domain Bacteria; kingdom Pseudomonadati; phylum Pseudomonadota; class Gammaproteobacteria; order Pseudomonadales; family Pseudomonadaceae; genus Pseudomonas; species Pseudomonas sp. NBRC 111140. The sequence goes on along the minus strand of NZ_BCBQ01000001.1, from coordinate 135,065 downwards.
GTCCAGCGCTGTCGACCTGGGCAGCGGTACCTTGCACTTGCGCGGTAACCCTGAGCTGGATACGCCTGCGGTGGATGACCTGCGCAAACGCCTCAAGGGCAAGCTGATCGGGATCGTCTCCGGCACCGTGTACAGCAAGTTCATCCGCGACCAGTTTGGCCAGGTGGCGACCATCCGTGAATACAAGACCCCGCCCGAGCCGCTGATGGACCTGAAGAACGGCCGTGTCGACGTGGTGTTCGAAGACCTCGGCTTCCTTTCCGGGGAAATGCAGCGCGGCGCCGACAGTGGGCTGGTACTGGTCGGCCCGGCTATCAATGGGCCGATCTGGGGCGAAGGGGAGGCCTTCGGTATACGTCCAGGCGAGCCGGAGCTCAAGGCCAAGCTCGACGCTGCGATCGATTCGCTGATCGCCGACGGCACGATCAGCGAGCTCAGCCGCAAATGGTTCAAGCACGACTTCACGCCGCCCACCCAATGACCCCGGTCCGTCTGGCGCCCCAGTGGCGCCAGGCACCGACAGGCCGCTCGCGCATCAGCGCGGGCCGGCGGTTCTCTGACACGGTTATAGGTGGACTACGGTGATCGAGTTGATTGGTTTTAGCGCAAAGGGCTGGGGCAGTGTGTTGCTCATGGCCGCGCTCATGACGGTACTGGTGACGTTGGCGGCGTTGCTGGTCGGTGCTGTGCTGGGTGCACTCGTCGCTGCCGCCAAGCTGCACCCCAGCGGGCTGCTGCGGAGGCTGGGCGATGGCTACACCACAGTGTTCCGGGGGATCCCGGAGCTGTTGGTGATCTACCTGTTTTTCTATGGCGGCTCGGCGTTGGTGAGCAGCGTGGGCGGGCTGTTCGGTGCCGAGGGCTTTATCAGCATGCCGGCGTTCCTGGTGGGGGCGCTGGCGGTCGGGGTGGTGTCTGGCGCCTATCAGGCCGAAGTGTATCGCGGGGCGTTCCAGGCGGTGTCGCGCAGCGAGCTGGAAGCGGCTAAGGCGATCGGCATGCCGCTGATGCTGCGCTTTCGCCGGATCATTGCGCCACAGATCCTGCGTTTCGCCTTGCCGGGCATCGGCGGCGTCTGGCAGATCACCCTGAAGGATTCGGCGCTGATTTCTGTCACGGGGTTGGTGGAACTGATGCGCGCCAGCCGCGTGGCCGCCGCCTCCACCGGGCAGTTCGTGTTGTTCTTCATCACTGGCTGCGCGCTCTACCTGGTGTTGACGGGCATTTCCAACCTGGTTTTCTCCCGCGCTGAACTGCGTGTGGGCAGAACTTTTCGTCGCAGCTGAAGGGGGCCAACCATGTCTGTAGATATCGCTTTCATTGCTGACACCCTGGTGCAACTGTTGCGGGCGCTGCCGACAACGCTGCTGCTGTTCGCCGCATCGGTCACCATCGGCACGCTGCTGGCCTTGCTGGTGGTGTGGATGCGGGTGTGCGAGGTCGCTGCGCTGCGTCACCTGGCGCGCGGCTACATCTTCCTGTTCCGCGGCTCGCCGCTGCTGATCCAGATGTTCCTGCTCTACTACGGGCTGAGCCAGTTTCCCGAGGTGCGCCAGAGCCTGCTCTGGCCGGTGCTGCGCGAGCCGCTCAGTTGCGCGGTGATTGCCCTGGCGCTGTGCACGGCAGGCTACATGGCGGAAATTTTCCGTGGCGGTTTGCTGGCCGTGCCGCCGCAGCAAATCGAAGCGGGGCGGGCTGCGGGCATGTCGGGCTGGTTGCTGGCGCGACGGATCATCATCCCTATCGCCCTGCGCAGCTGCCTGCCGGCTTATTCGACGGAGATCATTCTGATGATGAAGGCGACCTCGCTGGCAAGCCTGGTCACCGTCTACGAAGTGTCCGGCGTGGCGCAGCGGATCATCGCCGAAACCTACCGCACGCTCGAGGTGTTCCTGTGTGCCGCGCTGATCTACCTGGTTCTGAACTTCCTGATCGTTCGCATCCTGGCGTGGGTCGAACACTGGTTGTCGCCCCGGCAGCCCGTCACCGCGTGTCAAACAACAAAAAAGTACGCACTCAGCGTACGTAGAGGATAAGTGGCATGACTACAGATCCAGTGCTGCAGGTAAAACACATCCGCAAATCCTTCGGCAACCTGGAGGTGCTCAAGGGCATCTCGCTGGACGCCCACGAGGGTGACGTGGTGTCGATACTCGGCGCCAGCGGCTCGGGCAAGAGCACTTTCCTGCGCTGCATCAACCTGCTGGAAGTCCCCGATGCCGGCGAGATCCGTGTTGCCGGCGAGCAGGTGGTGTTCAAGCGTGGTCGCCACCAGGTGCTGGTCCCCGCCAACCGGCGCCAGGTCGATCGCATGCGCCCGGAGCTGGGCATGGTGTTCCAAAGCTTCGGCCTGTGGTCGCACATGACGGTGCTGCAGAACGTCATTGAAGGCCCGGTGCATGTACAGAAGCGTCCGCGCGCCGAGTGCATCGATGAAGCCGAGGCGTTACTGGAAAAAGTGGGCATGGCCGACAAGCGCGACCACTACCCGGCGTTCCTGTCCGGTGGCCAGCAACAGCGTGTGGCCATCGCCCGCACCCTGGCGATGCGCCCGCGGGTCATCCTGTTCGACGAGCCGACCTCGGCGCTCGACCCGGAGCTGGTTGGCGAGGTGCTGAAGGTGATGCGTTCGCTGGCCGAGGAGGGCAGGACCATGCTGGTGGTCACCCATGAAATGGGCTTTGCCCGCAACGTTTCCAACCGTGTGGTGTTCATGAACCAGGGGCTGATCGAGGCTCAGGGCACGCCGCAGGAGATGTTCAACGAGCAGCACTGCGAACGTTTCAGCCGGTTCATCCTCAGCCACGCCTGACACCCCGAAAACAACGCGTTTTTTCGCCTGTTCTGGAACGGGGCAGGCGTTCTACACCCTGGAAAAGCCAATGAGCAGAGAGAGCACAGCCATGCGCATGCAACCCCAAGATATCGCCAGCGTAGTACTGGACGATGCCAAACCCTCCCTCGAAGCGTTCATCGCGGTCGCCCGTTATGGTGCGAAAGTGAGTTTCTCCGATGCCTACCGTGCCCGCGTTTCACGTTCGCGTCAGCTGATTGAACGCTTCCTCGACGAAAACCGCTTGGTCTATGGCGTGACTACAGGTTTTGGCGACAACGTCCGGCATGTGATTTCGCCTGAGGACGCGCAAACACTGCAGGTGAATATCGTGCGCTCCCACGCGGTGTCAGTGGGTGAGCCGCTGAACCGCGAACAGGTCCGTGCCGTGCAGTTGATGATTCTGGTCAGCTTGGGCAAGGGGTTTTCGGGTGTACGCATGGCGCTGCTGGAGCAGATTGCCGGGCTGCTCAACAACGATGTGATGCCGTTTGCCCCCAGTGAGGGCTCGGTCGGTTACCTCGGCCCTGAAGGCCATCTCGCGCTGGTACTGATCGGCGAAGGCAAGGCCAGCGTTGCCGGTGGTGAATGGGTGGACGGTGCGACTGCATTGCGCCAAGTGGGCATGCAACCGATCACACTGCAGTGCAAGGAAGGCCTGGCGATGCTCAACGGTACGACCTCGGTCACTGCCATCGCCACCCTGGCGCAGTACAACGCCAACCAGGCGGCCCAGGCGGCGGACGTGGCCGCGGCCATTTCCCTGCAGGTACTCAAGGGCACCATTCGGGCCTTCGACCCGCGCTACCACTCGGTCAAGGCCCATGTCGCCCAGGCGCAGACCGCTCGCTATATCAAGCAGTTGCTGGGTGACAGCCAGCTGATCGAGGAGAACATCGACTACCGCCTGCAAGACACCTACAGCCTGCGCGCCATCCCCCAGGTGCATGGTGCCTCCAAGCAGTTCATCGCCTACGCCCAGGCCTGCATCGACAACGAGATCGGCTCCTCGGGCGACAACCCGGTGATCTACCCGCTCAGCGACGATGACGGTATCGCCATCTCCGGGGCGAACTTCGATGGTTCCTACATCGGCATGGCGGCGGACACGCTGTGCAACGCAATGACCAACCTGGCGAAGATCTCCGAGCGGCGTACCGACCGTATGGTCAACTCGCATTTCAGCGAAATGCCCGCCTTCCTGGTGCGCAATCCCGGCCTCAACAATGGCTACATGATCATCCAATACACCGCCGCCGGGCTGGTGGGGGAGATGAAGGTGCTGTCCCACCCATCCACCATCGACAGTGTCTCCACTTGTGGCAACCAAGAAGACCCGGTGAGCTTTGCCTTCAACGCAGCCATAAAGGCGTACCAAGTGTCGCGCAAGCTGGAGTCGGTGCTAGCCATCGAGATCCTGGTCGGCTGCCAGGCCCTGGACTTTCATGAGGTGGGCAAGGCCTCCAGTGCCACGCGTGCGCTCTATGAACTGGTGCGCAGTCGCGTGCCAGTGGCCAATGAAGACCGCGCGTTCTACGCCGATATCGTTGCGGTGACTGAGCAACTACGCGGGGGCGAAGTGCTCGTAGTCATTGATCGCGTGCTTGCCAATCAGTGATTGCGTACCGGCCCGGTGGATATACCGGGCCGGCTCAGGAGTTTGTTAAACGATCAAATCACGTGTGGCGAAGTCGACGTGGCTCCAAGAAGGAAGCCCGCTTGGGGTGGGCAAGGGCGTTTCTATCAGAGATAGCGTTAATTGATGCCGTGCTAAGAGTAGTACCCGGAAGTGATTATGCAAAATATTTATAGATAGAAAATCTCCCAGAAATCAGATACCTAACTGGTGTTCTTAACAGTGAGGGTTGTCTGCTTTGCAAATATAATTTCTTGAGAACAGCCCCTGCATATCGAAGCAGGCAGTAAATATGTAAATAGAAGAAAACTATTGCTTGTCGGTATGTAATTGGTGGGAGCTATGCGCGCTTGATGTCTTGCGTTAGTAATGAACGGCGACTAGGGTTACGGCCAAGGATTATTTTTGGAATGCCCCAATCATAAGGAATTGAGATAAGGATCAGCATATCCACAACCTAAAATGGGGGTGGTTATGCCTAGAAATAGTAGAACTTCATATTTTACCAAGCGCGGTAAGCACTTTGGCAACCTGTGGGCGGTGTATAGCTGTAAAGCCAAGGAGGTTTTATTGCTGTCGACCGACAGGCAGTTAGCACACTGGTTATTATTCCTAGAATTTTCTCCCTCTATTAAATGTTTTAGTTTCAAGGCCGGCTCGTTAGATTTCGCTCAACATCCTGATATTGTATTGAATTATCACGTTGAGGTTTTTCCCGTGGAAGGCGAAAATGAATTGCACTATTTGCAAGTAGAGGGGCGTTCTAAGGATTTTGAAGAAAAAGTCTTGGTGGCCAAGCGGTATAAATATAAGTATATGGAGTTTAATGATGAAGACTGGATGCCAAAAAGGCACCATATACTACCTCTCCTCAAAGTAGCAAGCTTTCTCGCAGGGAGCAGGAATCTATACATCCCTGATAAACTCCAGGAAAAATCGATCAACTATGTTAAGTCGCTCCGAACAGGTACCCTGCGTGGTTTTTTGTCGGCGCTATCAAGCTTTGACGGTAATCTAATTTTGGTCGTCTTTGCCCGCCTGTTCTTGCAGCGTGTAATTTCTGTGAGCTATCAGGTCAGCTTCTTTAGTCAAGATACTGAGTGGGTCCTCAATGAAAATTAATATCACAAAGGAAAAAGTAATCGCGGTGGGTTTTAAGGCGGTGGATGCAACTGCGATGAGCGAGGAAGATCGTGCTATTTTTTTAAGGCGAAAAAAAGCTATCGAGATGAGGTTGGATGGCTTAACAGGACGAGAGATTCGGGAGCAGACTGATATAATTGAAAGTGAACAGACTAGGTTGTTCAAGCGTTATACAGTGATGCTGCTTGAGGGCGTATTTCTAGGCGAAGCAGGTCTGGTGCCGCACTCCCGCATGGGTTCAAATATCAGACGTAAAGCACTGCCGGATAAACACACTGAGGCACAAGGCGGTCTTTCAGGCGCTCTCAGCTACACACTTGAAAAATTTCCAGAAATAGCTCAAAGATTTGTGGCTGAGGTTTTTCGCAAGGATGTTAAATTCGGGCACGGAGCAAAGTATGATAAAAAATATCTTTGTGCTGTTTTTTATAACATTTGCGAAGACGAGGGGGTGCTACCAGGCGAATGGCCTTTCAATCAATTGTCTGGTGCCAGTAAAACTATAAGAACCTATATTAATACTATTCTAGAGAGCGACTTTGAGCGGGCTGCGCTTGCTACCGGGGGGAAGCTAGCCTTAACCCACTCCAAAGCAGGTACGGGAAAGATTCCTCTTTTCGATAACTATGATGTCTACGACCTGATTGAAATAGACTCCTATCATGTCGATGCCTTTTTTGTGTTGAATATAACAGGTGACAGACGCGTCAAGACCAGCGATGTAATAAGTCGCATATGGATGATTGCGGCGGTGTGTCGGAGAAGTAATGCGGTGCTCGCTATAAAATTCGTATTCTCCAGTGAAATAAGAGCGCAGGATTTAGTTGATTTAATTTGCGATGCATATACCGGATGCTGGGTTCCTCGAGAAACACTGCATGTTCCAGGCTTAAAGTATTCCGAGGCAGGGGGTATGCCGGGGTATTCAATACCAGCCTTAAAAAATCATACCTGGGGAGCAGTCTGCTTGGATAATGCAATGCAGCATCATGCGAATCAGGTGTATGAACTCGCTTTGCATTCGATTGGGTTTGGTATTAACTTCGGCCCCTTGAAGCAGCCAGCGAGAAGGTCTAAGGTTGAGGCGCTATTCAAGCGGATCTCGTCGAGGGTCATGCACCAGATTGAATCAACAACCGGTTCTTCTCCTGAAAACGGACGTGCGGAATTTCCGGAAAAAGCCGCTATCTTTTATCAAATTGACGTTGATAATGCGCTTGAGGTGATGGATGTGTACACGGCTAACTACAACGGTACGCCTCAGGGGGGCTTGAATAAAGCACATAGCCCGTTGGAGATTTTGTTGGCATATTGTAATGATCGGAACACTCTGTTAACTACATCTTCCGAATCCTATTTGAATAGCATTGCCTTGGGCAGCACTACACGTAAAGCGCGTGTGACTGGTAGTACGATAAAAGGTATCAGGCCCAGGATCAAATTGGACCAGGCAATTTATACTAGTGCAGATCTGTCGAATTCCTCAGGATTGATCGGTACCACCTTAACTATTCGAATCACACCAAACGACTACCGCCACGTGGAAGCTTACCTGCCTGACGGAATTTTTTTTGGAATTTTAACAGTCGAAACGGCATGGCGTAATATAGTTCATAGTGTAACAACTAGGCGCTTGGTGAATAGAGCGCTTCGTAAACGCGAATTTGAAGTTCTAGAGGGAGAAAGTCCGCTACTTGCCTGGCGCAGACATATGAGGAATAGTTCCTCTCCGCAAGCTAATCGCGAACTCCAGCGGCTAAAGGAGGAAAGTAGTGGACATGTGGCTGAAAGACCTGAGGACCAGGCTGTAGATACATCTGTTACCGATAAACCGAGCTTAAGTGAGCGATGGAAAAACTTGGACATACTTAAGTGAGAGGTAGCTATGGAACATTCTCACCCTTTACTGAGTAGAGAATACCGACTCAACACGCCTGCTTTACTGGCAGTCATTCAAAATGCTTGCTTTAAAGTACTAATGCGTAAGACAGGAGTGGTTTACACCGGCGAGCCTAGGGTTGGCAAAACCGTTTGCTGCGAGGCATTACTTGAGGAGATTCCAAAGCGATTTCCCAATGTATATGTACTCATGATTCCAGCAACAAATAAGGATGCCTCATCACCTCGCTACTCCTCGATTGTGCACCAATTAATAGAGCAGGAAGGCATTCTCCCGAAAGCGCGAACGACGTTCATCCAGCGGCAGTCCATGTTGGTGGAACGCCTCAAAATCAGGGCTGAAGCTCGCAATGCTAAACAGATTGTTCTTTTAATAGATGAGTTATCAAGGCTTTCAATTGTTGATTTCACTCAGCTCGCGGACATCTACAACAAATTACGTGCAGAAAAGATAACCATGACAGTCATCTCATTTGCAATGCCGTCGATTCAGAAGGTCGTGGAAGAGTTCCTCCGCAATGACGATAGGCACATTATTGGCAGGTTTCTGTCTGATATTCGTCCACTTCAAGGCGTCACTACTCTCGGGCAGCTTAATCAAGTGCTAAAATTATATGATGATTGTGCGAATGAAAGCCTTCTTGGTCACAGCTTCACTAGAAATGTTCTCCCTCAAGCCTATGCGGCGGGATTTAGACTGGCAAGTACTGCACCTGATATCTGGCGTGAAATGTCGCGCGTTGCGGCCGGAAAATATGTAAATAACCTCCCAATGGAACATGTTGCGCAGGTGGTTGCTTATTTGTTGGTGATCTTAGGTGGCGATGATTCTGATACTTTGATCGTGCCACAAGATCTAGTTGAAGAGGCCGTGCGAGAGAGTAATTTTAGGGAGTTTTGTAAGAATGTAACGGACTTGAGGGCGTAGGATGGAAATCTATTATCCGGAATGCGGGCCTATGCCATATGAATCGATTTATTCAATTTATATAAAATTGTCGCATAGTAATTTTGTCTGCTTACCTGATTTGGCTAGACAGTTCGGAGGAGGAGTGCCAGATGAGGATCGAAGTCATTGGTTGATCACCCGGAAGATTGAAAGGGGGTTGGAAAATAATTTGTTAGATCTGACTGCTCACCTGCCTTGGACTCATGCGCCTGCCAATGCACTCATTAGCCCAATGGCTACATTCACATTCTGCATTGAATGCGTAAAGTTTGGCTATCACTCGGCGTTCAATTCAATTAACTTGCACCGGGTTTGTCCAATGCATAAGCGGTCGCTTAGTGTGGCTTGCGATTCCTGTAGGCGGCGTTTTTTTAAGGGATTTACCAATGCTCATATACCTAGTGTTTCGGAACGCTGTGATAAGTGCGGATTTCAAGAGATTGGTCTTCGTCGCGAAATTAGAATGCGCCGCTCACTTGGACTGGAAGCGGCTCTTGATTATTTTGGTCGGGCCCAAGCAGACTGGTATCGAAAAATCTATGAGTTGGAAGGTGCCGAAAGTGGTTACAGTGGCTTATATTATAAGTCAGATCTCGCGCGAACGGAGTTGACGGGCGCTGGCGAGAGGTTGTTTGAAATGCTTAGCCCTGAAAGTTTGGCAGGGGTCCGGCAATTCTCGCCACCATTTATGGTTGCCGGTAGGTTCAGAACTTTTGTGCATGAAAGAATTTATAGGTGCGATTCAGATTTTGACCTCGGTGATTATCTGCGCCTGCATTCTCAGGTTGAAATATTAAGTCGCGTTAAAAATAGATTTTTGGCTAAGCATTCTCAATGTTATGAGGATGGCTGTTTAATTGCTGGCTACCCCGACGGCCAATCTAGGACAATTCCGCTCTGCCCGTTAGCATTGGCGTTCATTCTTCTGTGCATTAAGGCATCTAATCATGTATGGCCAATGCCAGGCAGTGACTTTGTCTTGCTCAGTGATTTTAATAGGAGAAAATCGCCAAAACCGCTAACAAACTGGACTTATCGTGAGGCTGTATTGGTTTTCTTAACGATACTTGCTCGGTTAGAGTATCATATGTCGAAAGGACAAAATTTTGCAATACTCTGTAGGCCCGATGTTGTTTACTTTCCAAATGAACGGGGTGCAACACTTCTGCAAATGACAACCTATAATTTCCGAAGCCAGTGCCGCACTCCTTTGCGGAAAAATTTACTGACACGCAATGACTCTGGTGGAGCTTTTGTCGCCCTGTGCGCTACAGAGAGTTATCAAACGCGTGAAAACTCTAAGCTTAGAGAGCTAATTGTATAGTAACCATTTAACTTTTACTCATCATTGGGCATAAATAACGCTGTGCCAAAACATGTTGGCCTTATTGGGCATTGGCATTGCTTTTAGTGCTGACTTTTATGCTTTGCTGTGATCTTTGTCAAAGCTAAAGATAGAGGCCATAAGCGATTTGCTTCAAGTAAATTTCCAGAGCTTGAAATCCAATCGCAGTGGTCAAGATATCTAGCGGTAACTCTCTGCCAAAGTATGTGCAAGGTCGAATAAGCCAGTCTTCAGCAGACTTTTGCGAGCCGAAGACCTCGATCGCTAGCTCTAGAATGCAGGAGTAGTTTAAGGCGGTAGCACTCTGCTGCGGTGTCAGCCAACTCAGCCTTTGCTTTCGCTGTGGACTTAGTTGGCTTTGTGGTAGACCGAGTATCCGTGCCCAGACCTGTGGCTCGATACCAGAAGAAGTGGCCGATAACAGGTCACGAACATCTGCAAAAGCGAAGCCATGTAAGACTTTCTGGTATACCTGTATAGGGCCGAACTCATCGGGATCGGGATGTAGCAAATATGCCGTTGGCCTCAAGGGTCTGACGAGCTTTCGGCGAAGACGAGGTAGCGTTGACATCCACACATCCTCAAAGCATTTTTTACTCACCACCCAGCCTGTGATTGCTGGAGCGGCAGGTCTATGGCACGCGACTAACAATGATAACTCTGCTTCCGGGGTCTTGCGATTCTAATTGATAAAAGATCGAAAACTCTGGTACGGACACATACATCTGAAGGCGCTAGTCGCGCCAGGTCAGTAGATGCGAATCGGCTAAACGAAAATGTCAGGTGGGCGATGGCATGTGGATGGCAGACTGAAGAGGGCGATGCAAAAATTCACTCGCTTGACTGTCTGGTAGCGACCTGGTCTGAAAGCAACCCATCGCTGTGCTGGCGCTGCGGCGCTCAGTCTTCGCCATGATCTTGTGGCTTCTCTTGGCGTCCAGCTTCAGTGACGAAACCTGAGCCTAGGCTGTGTGCCACCCAGGCGCTGTCGAGACCGGCCAGTACGGCGCCACTTTCAACGATGTGCGCAATCTCATAGCCAGACAGACTTGCAGTTGATACCAGGCCTCCTTTGTAAAACTGGGAGACTGTGGGCCGTTGCTGGCCGGCGCCTCAACGTGCCAGGCGATCAGTGGTTGTATCGTTGGCCGCTGCGGCGCCTTTTCCCGCCGCACGCGCTACTGTCACCGTCGATTGCACTCAGCGCATACAGTTAGGTGTCGGTGTCCAAACGGCGCAGGTCCTCGATTTGCAGTTGGATTACTTCCTAACGGCGTCGACCACCGCCGCTCTAGGACCACTGTTAGTCAGTTGATGCAGCAATAGCGAGGGGAAGGCAACCAGTTCCACGATGCGAGCCAAAAAGCAGTAGGATTTCTGCGGTTCTGCTCTAAGCGGTGGGCTCATGATCATCCGCTGCAATGAAACCCGCGTGCAGGTATTGAAAGAGCCTGGACGCGAGCCCTGCGTCGCCTTCGCCGGCACGACCACCCATCACGCCTTGGCACAGACTTACTCCGTTTGAACCGGCCCTTGGGCGTGATGATAAATCAACCCTGACAGCTCTCGAGCGGCTGCTCTCAGCTCAGACACATGACCCAGTAAATCTGCGAGATCGGCCCTGGCCTTGGCGGCGTGGCACACAATTGCAGCGGTGACGGCCCCCTGAGCATTGAAGACCGGCACCGCGATGCCGATCATTCCCTGTATGTATTCTTCGTCGTCTATGCCCACCTGTCGCTGATTGATCTTGTCCAAGGCTTCCCTGAGCTGATCGACAGAGCTCAGGGTGTGCTTGGTCATCCGTACCAATCTCAATCGGGTGATGAGTGCTTCTCGATCATGAGGGGGCATCATCGCCAAAAATAACTTGCCTCCCGCCGTGCAATGAAGTGGATGCCGCGATCCCGGCACGACGTGCAAACGCAGTGCGTGGGACGTCTCCACCCGTTCAATGTGAATCACCTCATCTCCATCCAGGGCAGTGAGATTGCACGACTCCCCCAAGGCTTGTACTAGCCCGCGCAGGATTGTTCTGCAGGAGCGGGTGAAGGCGGCACTGCGTAGCGTGCCCAATGCCATTTCGGTGGCGCGAGGCCCCACCACGTAACCATCACACTCAACATTGCGAGTGATGAAACCGCCGTCCTGCAAAGCCGTCAGCAGGCGGCTCAATGTCGCCTTAGGTATGCCCAGGCGTTGCGCAAGACGGGAGTTCGTGACCGGCTGGCCAGATTGTGCGATGCGCTCCAGGATCAGGAGCGCGCGGATAGCACGGGTGTCATTGCCTGCATCGTCGGGGCTGTAGGGCATCAGGACCTCGTTTTTGGTTCGTATCGACTGATTCTGTTCCACTTTGCACCGTGGTCACGCTATGCCCTTGCTGGGTGAACACGGGGGGAGTAAACATTCAATACCACATGCAGCAATTCAACAACCTTGCATTACCTCGATAACGACAAAAATGAGGGTGTATAGATGCAACACTATGATTACGTCATCGTTGGCGCCGGCTCCGCTGGGTGCGTACTGGCCAATCGTCTGAGCGCCAACGGCAAGTATACGGTTTGTCTGCTAGAAGCAGGTCCTCCTGACCGTTATCCGTGGATACATATTCCAATCGGGTATGGTAAGACCATGTTTCACAAAACCTATAACTGGGGCTTTGAAACAGAACCCGATCAGAATTTAAATGGCCGCCAAATATATCAACCCCGCGGTAGAACGCTGGGAGGTTCCAGTTCCATCAACGGGCTTATTTATATTCGAGGTCAATCTCGCGACTATGATGAATGGGCGACGTTGGGAAACCCAGACTGGAGTTGGGAGCGCTGCTTGCCCTATTTCAGACGCCTTGAACACAATGATTTGGGCGCTTCGTCAACGCGTGGAGAGGGTGGGCCAATGTGGGCAACCACCGTACCAGGCCCGAACAAGCTGGTTGACGCTTTTATCTCGGCGTCGCAAGCCTGCGGTGTTCCGCGGGTTGCCGACTTCAATGATGGTAAGCAAGAAGGAGTTGGCTATTTCCAGTTGTCCACTAAAAATGGCTTCAGGTGCTCGACTGCCAGTGGCTACCTGAAGCCCGCGCGAGGGCGCCCAAATCTCACCGTCGAAACCGATGCCCAAGTGACACGAGTGCTCATGCATGGCAAGCGCGCAATCGGTGTGCTGTTTCAGCAGAATGGAAAGTGTCAGGAGCTTCAGGCGCGTAAGGAAGTGTTACTTTGCGCGGGTGCCATTCAGACACCTCAGTTGCTGCAATTGTCAGGTATTGGAGCCACTGAATTGCTGACGCGGTATCAGGTCCCTGTGGTTCACCACCTTCCAGGCGTTGGGGAAAATCTGCAAGATCATCTGCAGGTACGTCTGATGTACGAGGTCAGCGAGCCCATCACCACTAACGATACCCTCAAGTCACTCAGCGGCCAGGCAAAAATGGGCCTGCAATGGTTGTTGAACCGTAGTGGGCCCTTGGCAGTAGGTATCAATATGGGGGGGATGTTCTGTCGGTCACTGCCAGACGAGAACCCCACGCCCGATACCCAGTTTCACTTCGCTACGCTGTCTGCCGATCACGCAGCTGGCAAGGTTCATCCGTTTTCCGGCTGCACATATTCGGTGTGTCAATTGCGCCCGGAAGCGCGTGGGTATGTGCGCATCAAATCCAGCGATCCGTTCGATGCCCCAGCCATCCAGGCTAACTATCTGTCGACAGAAACAGACAAACGCACAACGGTCGCCGCGGTGAAATTCGCCCGAAAGGTCGCCGCCTCAGCGCCAATGAATTCACTGATGAAACGGGAGTTCAAACCAGGCCCAGAAGTGCGTACGGATGATGAAATCCTAGAGTTTTGCCGTAACCACGCCTCAACAATTTTCCACCCGGCGGGCACTGCAAAGATGGGGCCTGAGGATGATCCTCTGGCGGTGGTGGATCAACGTTTACGCGTGCACGGTTTGCAAGGGATTCGGGTAGTTGATTGCTCGATCATGCCGACCCTGGTATCAGGAAATACCAATATTCCGACGGTGATGATTGCCGAAAAAGCGGCGGATTATATATTGCAGGACGCCCTTACAAAGGCGTGAAGCGTGAGCTGAGCAACCCTAACAAATACAAAAAAAGGTGGGCAGCGTCATGAATATTGATCAAAAGTCCGTTAACAAAGTTGCGCTGGCGAGTGTAATTGGTGCAACGATTGAATGGTATGACTTCTTCCTGTATGGCGTAGTCGCCGGACTGGTGCTGAACAAGTTGTATTTTCCCGGTGATGACCCGGCCATGGCGACCTTGATGGCCTACGCGACTTTTGCCGTTGGCTTCATCTCTCGTCCACTGGGCGGCATCATCTTCGGCCACTTCGGTGACAAAATTGGCCGCAAGAAGATGTTGGTAGTGACACTCATGATCATGGGTATCTCTACTGTCGCCATCGGCCTGGTGCCAACGTACGCACAGATCGGCGTAGCGGCCCCGTTGCTTCTGATTTTTCTGCGGATCATTCAGGGTATCGGCCTGGGCGGTGAGTGGGGTGGGGCTATATTGATGGCCTATGAGTATGCGCCGCCGCATCGCCGTGGCTTCTACGCGAGCTTGCCGCAGATTGGGTTGTCACTGGGCGTGCTGCTGTCAGCGATCGTCATTGCCGCACTTAATTATTTCCTCACCGAAGAGCAGTTCATGCAGTGGGGCTGGCGCAGTGCGTTCGTGCTGTCGTTCGTGATGATTCTGTTCGGGCTTTGGGTGCGCCTGAGTGTCATGGAGACACCCGCGTTCGCCCAGATGAAAAAAGAGCACGGCGAGGCGAAGGTGCCGTTCCTGGACATGATCAAACGCTTCCCCGGCAATGTGTTGCTTGGGTTGGGCGCCCGTCATGTGGATGGTGTGGTCTTCAATATCTTTGCGGTGTTTTCGATCAGTTACCTCACCGACAAGATCCATCTCAGCCGGGCGGATGCGTTGATCGGCGTCATGATCGCCTCGGCAGTGCTGACGGTCTTCATACCGGTTTTTGGATGGGCGTCCGACAAGGTGAACCGGTTTAGATTCTATGCGCTTGCTTCGATCATCACCGCGTTGAGCTGCTACCCAGCCTTCTGGGTGATGAACCAATCGGAGGGCAACCTCTGGATGATCTGGCTGGCTGTATCGATACCGTTCGGGGTGATCTACGCCTCGGTCTATGGCCCTATCTCCGGTTTCCTGTGCGAATTGTTCGATGCGCGTGTGAGGTACACCGGTATCTCCTTCGTCTACCAGCTCTCAAGCGTATTCGCTGGAGGTTTGACCCCCATCATTGCGACCTTGCTGCTGACGGCAAATGGTGGAAGTCCCTGGATGATTTGCGCCTACGTTCTGGGTTGTGGGGTGCTCTCCTCGATCTGTTCGCTGATCATCGCTCGGCGGTTTCGTCTAGCCAAGGCCACGAGTTCCCCTGCTCAAGCAGACGCGCAGGCAGCACCGGCTGCAAATGCCCCGGCAACCTCTAACTACGTGTCTTGAACCTATTTCTAATTGTTGGGAGTCGACAATGATCGATCATGCTCGCCATTCGGTTTCGGCAAGTGCCGTGATTCGAGAACTACAGGCTTGTTCAATCACGCACGTCGTCACGGTGCCGGACATGCTGCAAATCGCTACTCACCAGGCCTTGGACAACCCGGAACATGGCATTCGGCAAATAAATTGTGCCACCGAGGACCAGGCCATCGAAGTCTCTGCCGGGCTCTGGGCCGGTGGCGCTGACAACGCCATCATTGTGCAAAACCAAGGACTTTATGCGGGGCTCAACAGCCTTCGCGCCCTGGGTCTCGATTCCAGGATACCGATGATGTTCCTGGTTGGGCAGTTCGGACGTGAGTGGAGCAATCTGGGCCAGGAACCGTCGCTGTCCAAACGGCGGATGGTGTACATGCTGGAGCCTCTGCTTGAGTTGCTCGGCATACCGTTCTGGCGCCTGGACAGTCCGGAGGATGCGGCATTGATACGCACCGCCTGGGCAGCGAGCAAAGAGCGACGGGGCCCTGTAGTGCTCATTATCGGCCATTTCGTTGGCTTCAACTGAGGAGTGTTGCCATGTTAACGCTTAGTCAAGCCTGCCAAACCATTCAGACCCATCGGGCTGATCACGTCGTCGTGACGACCATGGGGGCGATGAACGCTACCGATAAATTGTCCCCGCCAGCACTGACAGTAGCCTGTGTGCCTCTCATGGGGGGGGCGGCCTCAATCGGCCTGGGCCTCGCACTGGCCAGGCCGGAGCGTAAGGTGATAGTGCTCGATGGCGATGCAAGCCTGTTGATGGAGTTGGGCGGGCTGGTCAGCGTCGCCCAGGCAGCGCCAGAAAACTTCGTCCATGTGGTGATGAACAACAGCGTGCAGTTTGCCGGGCTCGGCAATTTGCAAACGCCCGGTCACCACAGTGTCGACTACCCTGGGATGGCCAAGGCCGCAGGCTACAAAGCTGTCTACAGCTTCGAAGATCCGCAGGCTTTCGAGAATGCCATCGAAGACGTTTTGAGCGGGTTGTCCCCCGCGTTCGTCGAGTTGCGCGTCAGCCGCGACGACGCAACATTGGGTGATGACTTGCCCGCTGTTGAAATGACCGATATGCGCTTCACCCGGATGGGGGACGAGTTGCGCACGATTCGCCAGACATTGCTCGGGGCGTTGTAAGTACGTGCGATAAATATCCACCTTGGGAGAACATGAATGTATGTAGATACGCTGTTGCACATTGACGGCCTATGGCGCGAGGCAGAGGAGGGTGCGACATTACCTGTTCACAACCCCGCCAATGGCGAGCTGATCGGCACTGTTGCCAAGGCCGGATCAGCGGACCTGGACGCGGCGCTTGCGGCCGCCGAGCGAGGCTTCGAGGTGTGGCGTAACACCTCGGCTTTCGAACGCTACCGAATTTTGCGCAAGGCAGCCGAGCTGATGCGTGAGCGTGGCGAGAACATTGCCCGGCTAATGACGATGGAACAGGGTAAACCACTTGCGGAAGCCCGAATCGAGGTGGGCGCGGCGGCCGACATCATCGACTGGTTTGCTGAAGAGGCACGACGTTCTTACGGTCGTATCGTTCCCTCCCGTGCCACGGGTGTAGAACAACGAGTTATCAAAGAACCAGTGGGGCCTGTGGCGGCATTCACACCCTGGAACTTCCCGCTTAATCAGTCCGTGCGCAAACTTGCGGGGGCGCTGGCTGCTGGGTGTTCGATCATCCTGAAGGCGCCTGAAGAGACACCGGCGTCACCCGCCCAACTGATTCGCGCTTTCGTGGACGCGGGTATACCGAGTGGTGTCGTTGGTCTGGTGTACGGTGATCCTCACCAAATATCGAGCTACCTCATCGCTCACCCGGTCATCCGCAAGATTACCTTTACCGGTTCGACGCCGGTGGGCAAACAGCTGGCGGCCTTGGCGGGGCAGCACATGAAGCGGGTCACCATGGAGTTGGGTGGGCATGCACCGGCAATTATTTTCGCTGATGCCGACCTTGATCAGGCTGCGAGCATGCTGGCTGCGGCGAAATTCCGAAACGCCGGCCAAGTGTGCGTTGCACCGACCCGATTTCTGGTAGAACGAAGTGTGTACGAAGCTTTCACCGAAAGACTGGTCGCTCACGCGCGGGCTATCAAAGTAGGTAATGGTCTTGACGCTGGAACCACCATGGGGCCATTGGCTAACAGCCGTCGCGTCCACGCCCTGAAAACGCTGGTAGAAGATGCGCAGGCATTGGGGGCAGGGGTACACGGCAGTGCCGAGCCGCTGGCAGGGGCGGGGAATTACTTCAGCCCCACCGTAATTGTCGATGTGACACCTGCCATGAGAGCCATGAATGAAGAGCCCTTTGGCCCGCTGGCCTTGCTGATGCCGTTCGATACTATTGATCAAGCGCTCGATGAAGCCAATCGACTGCCCTATGGTTTGGCCTCGTTCGCCTTTACCCGCGATATCGGCAACGTCCAGGCATTGAGCGATGGCATCAAGGCGGGCATGCTCGCCATCAACCACGTCGCACTCGGCTTGCCTGAAATTCCGTTTGGCGGAGTGGGGGATTCGGGGTATGGCTCCGAGGGAGGGACGGAGGCCATAGAGGCGTATCTGAATACCAAGCTGGTGACTCAGAGAGCATGAGTTGAAAGGGCATCGCTGCCAAGGGGCCTTCATTCACTGCTATCGATTCCCCGTGCGGTTCGGTAGCGTGGCCCGCTTCATCTGGCGCCCTTTCAACGGCTTGAAGGTTAAGTTTTTCTTAACGGCTATCAAGAATAAATGGATCGCATCGAACTGCTGCCGCTGGCAGTATTTTGGGGCGTACTGAACATTAATTCATTGATTGTGGAGAAGGGTTGCCCATGCCGCTGGTTATCATTAAAGGTATTGAAGGCGTTTTCACTGACGCGCAAAAAGCCGAAGCGATTGCAAAGATCACTGATGCCATGGTGTCCATCGAAGGTGAAAGCATGCGCGACATAACCTGGGTGGTTTTTGAAGAGGTGAAAAGCGGCAGCTGGGGTATCGGTGGCAAAGCGCTGACGGCTGAAGATGTATTGAAAGTACAAGCGGGTCAGTAAGCCCCGTCCGACTGGCCGGGCTGTCGCCTGGCACGCGTCAGATAAGACGAGCTGGTCTCCAGCGCCTTGGATTTCAGCCAGTTCGTCATGACTCTGATCTTGTTTACGTTTTCAAATCCCGCGCGATGAACAATGTAGTAGCCGAGTTTCAGTTTATTCAAACTAAAACCAAACGGCGCCACAAGCCTTCCACTTTGCACGTCACCTTCCACCAACATGCTTCTCGCCAACGCCAACCCGTGGCCTTCAGCACACGCCTGCAGCACGGCCGCTGAGTTGTTGATTTTGAGAGGGGCCTGGGAGTTTAGCAGGACCAGGTTTTTTTCCCCTAACCAGCGTTCCCAGCATGGAAAGTCGGAATGCCCGTCCAGGGAGAGGTCATGGATGAGTGTAGCACCGTGTAAGGGGCTGGCATTGAGGTCCAGCGTCGTCAGGTAGTGGGGCGAGCAGACCGGAAAGGTGTACTCGTCCATCAAGGGAACGCAGCTCAAGTTGTCCCAGGCGCCGGTACCGTACCGAATCCCCAGGTCGATATTGTTACTGATGTAATCGTCCTTCATCGAATTGGTATGGATAACGACTTCGATGTCCGGGTGCTGAGTTCGAAAATCCCCCAGTTTAGGTATCAACCATTTCGAAGCGAAAGCAGGACTTGCTGCGATCGACAGTTGAGCCTCATCGGTCATGCGCCTCAGGCAACCGAGCCCGCTTTGGATGAGTCTGAAGCCGGCGCTGATGTCCGGATAGGCCATCTGGCCGGCAGGAGTGAGGGTGACTTTGCCTGAGCCGCCTTTGGCCCGGTTGAACAGTGGGGCGCCAATCAAGTGCTCGATTCGCTTGACCAGTTGGCTGACCGCAGCAGGGGTGACGTCCAGCTCGGCTGCCGCCACGCTAAAGCTCTGATGCCGGGCAGTTGCCTCGAACGCACGCAGCGCATTCAGATGACTTAACTTAACGCCCCTGGGTTTGTGCAGGCTCACGTGGCTGCTCCTTATCCGCTATCGGTTGGGTGTTGTTCTGCCCGGCTCGTGGTGTTGGGCCTGCTACTGCCCGGGCCCCATCCTGGAGCCCAAGCAGGTGCTGATGCTAACACCGCGCAGACCTTCAACCCGCTCAGGGTTTCATGACGTCACCTTCATAGAGCATCCGGTAGTGCTGCTGGCCACCGCCAATGAAGTGGTCGAAGCCGTTCTGCAAAAACGCCGAAACCAGGTTTGCCGCTACCAGCAAAACGAACAGCCCCATTACCAGGTGGGCCAGGCCAGAGCGAGACGGCCGTGTTGTCGGCGCGTCGTTTCCGGCGGCACGGCGTGCATACAGCACAGCCATGAACAAGCAGAACATGATCGCCGCGGTAAACAAAATGAAGGTCCAGGCATACATATGCAGACCGAAGATCGCCGATCCAATTGGCGTGGACCCGGGCAGTACCTTGACGAACATGAACAGCAGGCTCAGCAGGCTGCCAATCAATGCGCCGAAGCCGCTGAGCAAGTAGTTCCAAGGATTGATGCCGAATACCTGGTTTAGCAACAGGCCTGAGCCGAGCAGCATGAAACACACCCGGATGAGGTTGCAGAATGCGCACGGCAATTCGCCGAGTACCAGTTGGTAGAAGAATGCCTCCAGCAGCAGGAAGCAGATGCCAGCGATCACCGCCAGCTCGAGCTGACGCAAACGGTTTTCAGTGAGTTGCAGGCTCATTTACCACGCCCCCAGTTGCTTGAGGTGCGGCATGTGGTTAGCGCCATGCCAAGTTGTCCAGACTACCACCAGCACGGCGCAGGCACACCACAGCACACGGGCAAGGGCTAAGTTTCTGAACGACGCAAGCGTCGCTGCAAAGGCGAACAGGACTGGAATGAAGCCTATATACATGGTGCAATTTCCTTACAGGTTTTATGAATACTCTGTGGGCGTGATGGGCAGTAGCCCGGCTTGCCGGCCATGGTTCGCAACGCGGGTCCAAATTGATTGACTGATTGGCGTCAAGCAATCAGCCCGCTCTTGCAATGCCAAGCGAAGGGTGAACGTCAGAAGATGTTCAGGGGGTATTCGACAAGGACGCGAACTTCGTTCCCGCCGATGCTGTAGTCCGATGATTTTTCAGACACCCTGCGTATTGAGCTCCTGGCACGGAAGCTTAGATCCTTGGCCGGCCCGCTTTGGACAACGTATTTGATCTGGTTGAATATCTCCCGTTCAGTGCCGCCGGTGCTCTGGCGAGTGGTAATATCGGTACCTCGCACGTAGGCAAGGTTGTAGGTAAGCCCTGGGATACCCACACTGGCGAAGTTGAAGCCGTAGCCCAGTTGCCAGCTACGTTCGTCCGCAGCGTTGAAATCGGACCAGTATGAGTTTGCAAGCCACACTGTGTTTCCGCCGTCACCCCTGCCACCTGCATTTTGATAACCGCCGTAGGGGTAGCCAAGCAGGCTGTCCCCTGAACTGCGCTGGTGAGCAAGGATTACGCTATGAGGACCGTGGCTATAGGTTGCTGCCAGGCTCCAGATTGTATTGTCGTCACCCTCGGTATGCAGTCGGTTCACGACAGCGCTGTCGAGCTTCGTCTTGTAGCCGTTGAAATCCAGTTTCAAGGACGAAATCTTATCGAACGGCATGACGTAGTTTACGTTCAAGTACTGTTTCTTCAGCTGATCCTCGACGTCAGAGAAAAAGAGAGACGTTCCCAGTTTCTCGTTGAATCGGTATGAGCCACCCACCACGTTGACGGATTTCAAGCCGCTGTCCCGGCTCGCTTCGCTTTTTCGTGACTCTGCGTGAAAGCGCGCAAGACTGAGTTCCAATCCAGAAATCTCCTTCGAAACCAGTGAGGTCCCGGTGTAGGTTTCAGGTAGAAGCCTGGAGCTGGAATAGCTGAGCACGGGATAGTTAGGCATTTGATCGCCATAGGTGATCACCGTATTGGAGAGCCTCATCTTCACGGCCGCACCCGCTTTGGAAATATCACTGGCGGCCTTACCACTATCGCCTTGTTTGAAGAAGTCGATACCGCCCGCTCCGCTGCGGCCGCGGCCGCCATCCAAACGCACAGCCACCATGGCGTGGGCATCGACGCCGAGGCCTATCAACCCAGGCGTGAAGCCTGAACTGTACTTTCCGATTGCTGCCTGACCCCATTCGGCGCGATCGCTGACGCCGTTTTTGAAGTCTCTACTCATGTAGGCGTTGCGAAGCAATAGACTTAACTTGCTGTCATTTACAAAGTCGCTTGCGTGAGCATCTCTGATCGCCAGGGGGCTTCCCGCCAGGATAACGCACCCAGCTAGCGTTGCGACACGATGGATCAACATATTATTTTCCTTATTATTGCTGACAGATTTTACTGAGCGGCACCCCGGTGGGTGAATGCCGCGCTTTGCATGTTGAACTCTATAAATGACTGGGCTCATTGCGTACCGCCATGTATTTGCCAGGCGGCATAAAACTCAGCGGGCGAGGGTGAGATTCAAGGGCTTACGGCACCCGGCCGTCCGGATATTACGGGCCCACTTTTTTGTGCGACAATCGGGATTCGTTGATGCACCGCAGGTTACGGTTGATGAAAAATTTCGCCTCGCTCACGCAAATCACCATTTTCTCTAAAATCGCAGAGGTCGGTAGCCTTTCGGCGGCTGCGCGTGAACTCCATTTGACGCCATCCGCTGTCAGCAAAAGTCTCGCACAACTCGAAGAGCGGCTCGGTGTGTTGCTTATCAAGCGCTCTACTCGAAGTTTGATTTTGACCGAACATGGCAGAATCATCCTCGAACGTGCCAATGCCATCATCACCGACGTGGAAAACACGCTGGACGTCGCACGGCAATTTGGCAAGCCTGAAGGTAATCTGCGCATTACCAGTTCCATCGCCTTCGGCTGCAAGCAAGCGTCCAGGGTCATCAGTAAGTACCTCAGTGTTTATCCGAAAGTCGATGCCAACCTTTCGCTGGACGATCGGCGGGTCAATCTCGCTGAAGAAAACTATGATGTGGCGTTGCGGATCACCTCTGAAGTCAATAGTTCATATGCCGCACGTAAACTGGCTGAAGTTCGTTGGGTCTACTGCGCCTCACCGCTCTACCTCAGTGAACATGCACCTATCCGGCACCCCGATGACATCGCCACCCATGCGTGCCTGGTGTACCCGAGCATGACCAAGGAAGGCGCATGGTCGTTTCAACAAGCTGAACAGACGGTGGTAGTCAAAGTTAAAGCCAGGCTGGCTTCCAACTCCAGCCTGGCACTGCTTGAAGCTGCACTAGCAGGGCAAGGTGTAGCCTGTCTCCCTACTTACCTGGTGGGGGAGTATATTGTTTCAAAACAGTTGCAAATCGTGATGCCAGATTACGCGTCTGGCATTAATCACACGTTGTACGCGATGTACTACCGTTCTAAATATGCCAACCCTTTGGTGCGAAGTTTTATCGACTTTTTGGTTAGCGAATTTGGCGAGCATCCGCCGTGGGAGAAAGCCCTTGACCTAGTGCAGTCTTCGAAGAAGACCTAGGCTTGCCTAGTTATTGGGCGTGCCAAACTGATCGAATGCTTCCAGTGCGCGGCTCGAGTACACAAAGGCCGCACCTGCATTCAGTGCAATGGCAGTACCCAGCGCTTCGGCCACCTCTTCACGGGTGGCGCCCGCTTTTTGCGCGGCGGCAGCGTGAGCAGAGAAACAGCCGTCGCAGCGCGTTGTTACAGCTACGGCAAGTGCAATCAACTCTCGAGTTTTTTCATCCAGGTGTACGCTTTGCCCTAACGATTCGTTAAGCCCGGAAAATGCTTTCGCTACAGGGGGGTTGGCCTTGCCGAAGTTGCCTGCTGTTTTACGCAGGGTGGCGAGTGTTTCGATCCAGTCATTCATGGGTAGTGCTCCTCGTGGTGTGGGTTAACTGCTAATGTCACTCAAAAATTTTCATGATGGGTACCAGTATCAACGCGATACCAAACAGCAGTACGTAATAGGTCTTCCAGCACCGGTATTGCTTTAATGCGGGCACCTTGAAAATCAGATATACGGGAATGAAGCAGGCGACCAGACCGAACACAGGAACGGTAACTTGCATGAGTAGCATTGCGGGTATGCCGAACATTACCCAGGTGCCCAGCAACAGTACGGAGATCACCGAAATCATTTTGGGCAGAGATGCGTTGAAACGCTCACCCCGGGTGATGAAGCGATCGACCACATTCGTGACAATGCCTTTCAACGCATCCTGGAAGCCAAGGTAGATACCAAAGAAGGCGGTGAAAATAGCCACCAGGTTCAACACGGTCGACAGCATCCGTACGGTGTCGCCAGGAATCACTTGCGCGGACAGGGCGAGGGCCGAAATGTTGGCCGCCAACGCGGAACTTGCCTCGGCATGGTTGATGGACAGCAGGAAAGACAAGCCGAAGAAGGACACGGCGATCAGCAGTATTACAAACGCGATGCGGCTGACGCGTAGCGCACGATAAGTGGCAATATCTGGATCTGCTTCGGCCTTGCGGAAGGCGACGTTCATCGGGTTGAGAATCTGCCCGAAGAATATCGAGAACATGGCGAAGGGAAGGGTCAGCCAGACATCCCGGACAAACGCCATCCAGTCAGGAACAACGTGCAGGCCGAGGTTTTCGATTTTCCAGAAAGGGACCATTGCAATGCCCAGGAAAATGATTATTGCAAACTTCACCCCGATCAGCGGGCCAGATACCTTGAACAAGAACCGCTCACCGCGTGACGCCAGCGCCACCATGATCGCAATGAGCAGGAAAATGAACCACGGCGCGCTGCCCACTGACTCAGTTGTGACGTGGAAGGTCTGCAAGTACGAGCCGCCATCTTTGACGATGGTAGACGAGTAAGCCAGCATGCCTTTGAGCAACATGATGAAATACACGAAACTCAGCAGAACACCCCAGTTCTTTCCTAAATATTGGGTGACGATGTGTGTGTAGTTGTCACACGCCTCGGTCTTTGAAAGTGAGCGTAAAAAAACTTCAGAGATCAAGTACACTGCCGGGTAGGAAACTATCAGGGATGCCAACGATACCCAGATTCCTTTTACGCCCATTTGCACGGGCATGAAGATGATGCCTGAACCAATTGCCATCCCTATGCACAACACCACCCACCCGAAATCGTAAGCGGTGAAAGGGACCTTCTTCGCGGGCGCTGCATCCAGGGGGATGTAGGCGTCCAGGTTATTAGTTTTCATTGTATGCTCCTGCCGATATTGTCTTTATGTGTGGCATGCGGCGGCCGCCAGCGGCCGCCGCGCTGTTCATGAGCAGTAAGGATTATGCTGTGTTGTCACCGTCTCGACTGTTGAGTGATGGCGTCCTGCCTAGGGGATGCGTCTACGGCAATTCGGTTTCAGGTTTGAATTGTTGTTGTCGCAGGGCGTTGTTTCCAGAGGTATACAGAAACGACCAAGGCTGCAGCGATGACTGGCGGTATCGCGGCTGTACAGACGGCGGTCCAGCCATGAGTCGCCAACATGTCGCCCGAAATGAATGAACCGATCGCCACAGTCGTGAACACGACGAAGTCATTGAGGGATTGCACTTTGGCTTTTTCGTCGGGCCGGTGGCAACTGAGCACGAGCGCGGAGGCACCGAGAAATCCGAAGTTCCAGCCCACTCCCAACAGGACCAGCAAAATCCAGAAGTTCATCACCGTTGGCGCCAGCAAACCCGTAGCCGCCGAGGCGATCAATAAAGCCATGCCCAGTAGCACAATACGTGCAGCACCAAACCTTGCGATGAGTGACCCAGTTATGAAACTTGGGGCATACATGGAGACGATATGCCACTGAATGCCAAGGTTGGCATCATGCTGGTGCATACCATGCATGGCCATGGCCAGCGGTGCGGATGTCATCAGGAAGTTCATGACGGTGTAGCTGACCACACCGCACAGCATCGCGACCAACAAGGGAGGGTGTTTAAGGAACTGAGCCGTGGAGCGCCCGCCGGAGCGACTGGCCGGTGGTGACTCAGTAAACCGGACCCCTATCAGCATACAGGCCGACACTGCTGCCACCGTTGCAGCGGCGAGGTACGTTGCTGCGAAGTCGAAACCTGGCCACCAGTCCATGGTCAGCGAAACCAGTTGCGGTCCAAGCACGCCAGCAAATACCCCGCCAGCCATTACCGCCGACAGCGCTTTAGGCCGCTGTTGCGCAGTGACGCATTCGGCAGCAGCGAAACGGAATGTCAGTACCACCGACGCGTAAGCCCCGCCGAACAGCATAGACACACAAAAAAGTGCAAATGAATGCTTCAAGATCGCAACAGCGGCCAACACGCCGACGATCATGCCGCAAATATTGCCGAACATGAATGATGGAATCCGGCCCCAGCGGCGAACGATGGTGCCTGTAACGAGCGTGGCCGATGCCATGCCAACAACGAAAATGGAGATAGGCAGGGTTGCCCACGTTGGGTCAGGCGACAGCTGATGGCCGATGATCGCGCCGGTGGCATACACCACAGCGGCATTCGCTCCGGCGAGCGCTTGCGCCAGTACCAGCCGCAGCACGCTACCGTTCTTCCAGACGTTAGCCATGGGTGAGGGCCTCCAATGGGCGGTCGAACATACCGATCAAGCGTTGCGCGGCTCCCTCGACCTGCGCGCGTGGGCACGCCAGGTTTATCCGAAGGAAACCTTCGCCGCCTGTGCCGAATTTAGTGCCAGCGTCAAGCCAGAGACGCGCGTTTCTAATGACGTAGTCGTGTATGTCATCCGTTTCTTGCGCGAGCTTTCTGCAATCGATCCAGGCAAGGTAGAGCGCCCCCGTTTCGATAACTTTAATAGGTAGATTGGCGCTGTTGATCATGTCGGCGAACAATTCCTGATTGCCGCGCAGGTAGGGTAACAACGCGTCCAGCCAGCCCTCGCAATCACGGTAGGCCGCCTCACAGGCGGTGATGCCCATGATATTGATCAAGTTGATGCCGCTGCGCTCGCACTGCGCGCGGAAGGCGGTTCTGAGGTGCTCATTAGGGATGAAAATGTTCGAACATTGCAGGCCCGCGATGTTGAATGTCTTGCTGGGCGCAGTGCAGATCAATGAGTTCTCGGCTGCAGTCTGGCTAACGGATGCGAAGGGGATGTGCTTCAACCCAGGCTGCCAGACCAAGTCCTGATGAACCTCGTCGGAGACCACGATCACACCGTGGCGCGCGCAGATTTCCGCCATCAACGTGAGTTCTTCGCGGGTCCAGACATTGCCCGTCGGGTTATGTGGGTGACACAGTATGAACAACTTGGTGCCGGGTTTGATCGCGGCTTCGAAGCTTACCGGGTCGAATGAATAGCGCGTGCCGTCAAATGCCAACGGCGCTTCGGCCAGGCGCCGCCCATTGATCAGCACGTCGTAATGAAAGTGCACATAGACAGGGGTTTGAATCAGTACGTAGTTGCCCGGTACGGTAAATGCCTGAATGGCCATGTTGATCGCATTGACGATACCGGGCGTGTGTACCAACCAATGCGGTTCGGCGTGCCAATCAAACCGGCGACGCTGCCAATCGACAACTGTATCTGCGAAGGTGGCAGGCATCGAGCCGTAGCCGTAAATGCCAAAATCCACCAGCTTGTGTAGCGCTTGCACGATAGGCTCAGCTACACGGAAGTCCATATCGGCGACCCACATCGGCAGCGGGTCGGCGGCGTGCTGTGCGCTGGAGAGACGAGAGGCCCCAGTCGACCACTTCATGGAGTTACTGACGCGGCGGTCAGGAACATGATCAAAATCGAACATAATATAAACCTTGTCTTCTTATCGTTTTCCTCATTCTGCGAGAGACGTCGTTTCAACCAAAGCGCATTTTTGGATCGGCATTTGTGAAAAAAACTACAAGGTCACCGCGGTGCCTGTGGGCCCAGAGCAGGAGAAAAGCAGGTGGTATCAGGAAGACCAGTACCCGGGCTGCTGATAGATGGACCTCAGGTACTCGATGAAGTAGCGCACCTTGGCTGAAAGAAATTTTTGTTGCGGGTACACGGCCTGTATGTCGTAGTCAGGCAATGCCCACTCGTCCAGCACCGTTATCAACTCGCCGCTGTTCAGTTCGGACTGTATTTCCCAGGTCGAGCGCCAGCCAATACCCAAGCCTTGCCGCATCCAGGCGAAAAGCAACTCCCCGTCGTTACAGGCGAGGGTCCCACTGACGCGCATGGCTACCGGCTTGCCATCCCGCTTGAACATCCAGCCGCGCTGCTGGCCGCCCTGCAGGGTAAACGCCAGGCAGTTGTGATTGGCCAAATCCTCAAGCGAGGTTGGTTTACCGTATCGTGCAAAGTACGCCGGTGTTCCGCATACCACGCGACTGTTGGAAAAGAGTTTGGTAGCGACGTAGTTTGGGTCGGTGATACCTCCAATACGGATACTCATGTCATAACCTTCGCTGACCAAGTCCACCAAGCTGTCGGTCAGATTGAACGCAAGCTTGAGGTGCGGGAACTGCTCCTGGAAGCCCAAGGCATGAGGTGCAACGTGCAGGCGGCCAAACGAAGCTGGGGCCGATACCAGCAAGTTACCCTTGACGGTGCTGCCGCAATTGCTGATGTCGGCTTCAACATCATCGAAATCGCGCAATAGCTGTCGAGCCCTTTCCAAAAGCTGCTCTCCCAGTTCAGTCAAGTGCAGCCCTCTGGTAGACCGGTGCATCAGCTTGACGCCCAACCGACGTTCAAGCGCATCCAGTCTGCGGCCAAGCATCGCCGGGGTAACGCCTTCACTCAGCGCTGCGGCAGCGAAGCTGCCTTGTTGCGCGACTTGAACGAAGCTGTGCAGCTCTGTGTATCGACCCATACCATACCTTTTGTATCGACAGAAACTATTGGTTGAGTATTCCACAGCCAAATCGCCTGATCCAGACTGACTGCCAATACAAAAAGTCCTGAGCAGTCACTGAGAGGATCCTGACATGGCCAAGATGAAAGCAATTGAAGCAGCGGTACTGGTAATGCGTCGTGAAGGTATCGACACGGCATTTGGTATTCCAGGTGCTGCAATCAACCCACTTTATGCCGCCCTCAACAAACTGGGTGGCATTGATCATGTGCTGGCACGTCATGTGGAAGGTGCATCGCACATGGCTGAGGGTTACACCCGCGCGAATGCCGGAAACATCGGTGTTTGCATCGGTACTTCGGGGCCTGCCGGTACCGACATGGTGACCGGGCTGTACAGCGCGAGTGCCGATTCGATTCCGATTTTGTGCATCACCGGCCAGGCCCCGCGCGCTCGACTGCACAAAGAAGATTTTCAGGCTGTCGACATCACCAGCATCGTCAAGCCAGTGACCAAGTGGGCTGCGACCATACTGGAGCCTGGACAGGTACCTTACGCGTTTCAGAAAGCATTCTATGAAATGCGCTCAGGCAGGCCTGGTCCTGTTCTGATTGACCTGCCTTTCGATGTTCAAATGGCTGAAATCGAGTTCGACATCGATACCTACGAACCGTTGGCGCCTTCGAAACCTAGCGCCAGCCGCACTCAGGTTGAAAAAGCCCTGCAGATGCTTGATGAGGCGGAGCGGCCGCTGCTTGTGGCGGGCGGCGGTGTCATCAACGCTGATGCCAGCGACAAGCTCGTGGCGTTGGCCGAGTTGCTGGGTATTCCGGTCATTCCAACATTGATGGGTTGGGGCACCATTCCTGACGATCACCCGCAAATGGTCGGCATGGTAGGTCTGCAGACTTCGCACCGTTACGGAAACGCAACGCTGCTCAAATCCGACATGGTGCTGGGTATCGGTAACCGCTGGGCAAACCGGCATACTGGTTCGGTCGATGTCTATACCGAAGGACGTCGATTCATTCACGTTGACATCGAGCCCACTCAGATTGGCCGTGTGTTTACGCCAGAGCTGGGTATCGTCTCCGATGCCGGCGCCGCCTTGGACCTGTTTATTGAGGTGGCGACCGAATGGCAGCGCGAGGGTCGTCTCAAGGATCGTAGCGCTTGGCTCAGTGACTGCCAGGACCGCAAAGGTAGCCTGCAGCGCAAGACCAACTTCGATAACGTCCCCGTCAAGCCCCAGCGCGTTTATCAAGAGATGAACGCCTTTTTCGGCAAAGACACTTGCTATGTCAGCACCATTGGCCTGTCGCAGATTGCGGGTGGACAGTTCCTGCATGTGTATAAGCCACGGCACTGGATCAACTGTGGCCAAGCAGGCCCGTTGGGTTGGACGATTCCTGCTGCGTTGGGTGTGGTGAAAGCCGACCGCGACCGCAAAGTAGTGGCGCTCTCTGGTGACTATGACTTCCAGTTCATGATCGAAGAGTTGGCCGTAGGGGCGCAATTCAAACTGCCTTACATCCACGTTGTGGTGAACAACTCCTATCTGGGGTTGATTCGTCAGGCGCAACGCGGCTTTGAAATCGACTATTGCGTGCAGTTGTCCTTTGAGAATGTGAACGCGCCTGAGCTTGATGGGTATGGCGTCGATCATGTTGCCGTTGCTGAAGGGCTTGGCTGCAAGGCAATCCGTGTATTCGATGCCAACGAACTGCCGTACGCGTTCGCCCAAGCTCGGGCGCTGATGAAGGAGTATCAGGTTCCAGTGGTCGTGGAAGTCATTCTGGAGCGTGTGACCAACATTGCGATGGGCACTGAAATCAATGCCATCCATGAGTTTGAAGACCTCGCATTGTCGGGTGCTGATGCACCGACGTCCATCGTCCTGCTGGATTGAATAGCGCTGCCATCAACGTAATTATTCAAGGAGGCCTCATGCCGCGTTTTGCTGCCAATTTATCGATGCTGTTCACCGAGGTCGATTTTCTCGATCGATTCTCCCTCGCCAGTGAGGCCGGCTTCAAGGGTGTGGAATATTTGTTCCCCTACGAGCATTCGGCACAGGCCCTGCGGTCACTGTTGGTGGAAAACGACCTGGAGCAAGTGCTGTTCAATCTACCGGCTGGCGACTGGGCAAAAGGGGAGCGCGGGATCGCGTGTCACCCCGATCGGGTCGATGAGTTTCGTGATGGGGTGAGGCAGGCGATCGCCTACGCCAAGGTCTTGGGTAACACCCAAATCAATTGCCTGGCTGGTATCACCCCGCCAGGGTTCGATCCGAAGATGATCGAACGGACCATGATCAACAACCTGGAATTCGCCGCTGAAGAATTGGAGGCGGTAGGTATCAAGTTGGTCATGGAGATGATCAACGTCAGAGATATTCCAGGTTTCTACCTCAATAGCACTGCGCAGGCATTGGCGCTGCGTCAGAAGGTGGATTCCTGCAATCTTTATCTGCAGTACGACATTTATCACATGCAGATCATGGAGGGTGATTTGGCTCGCACACTCGAGGATCACCTGTCGGTGATCAACCACGTGCAGCTGGCGGATAACCCCGGACGTCATGAGCCCGGAACGGGCGAAATCAACTACCCCTTCCTGTTCGCGCATCTGGAGCGGATCGGTTATCGCGGTTGGGTCGGGTGCGAGTACAAGCCCAAGACAACGACGCTTGAAGGCCTCGGATGGCTGGATACGTTTTCGAATAATTAAAAAGCGAGGTGTTTGACATGGCCAAAATCGGATTTATCGGAACCGGCATCATGGGTAAACCCATGGCGCAGAACCTCATCAAGGCAGGTCACACGCTGTATTTTTCGGAACACTTCGACAAGGCACCTGCAGACCTGTTGGGTGCCAATGGCATCGGCTTGGCCAACCCCCGGGAAGTGGCTCAAGAATCCGAGTTCATCATCATCATGGTGCCGGATACCCCGCAGGTAGAAGATGTGCTGTTCCGTGAGGATGGTGTGGCCCAAGGCGTAGGGCCTAACAAGGTGGTGATCGACATGAGCTCGATCTCGCCAACCGCTACCAAGGTATTCGCCGAGAAGATCAAGGCCACCGGCGCAACTTACCTGGATGCCCCGGTGTCCGGCGGTGAAGTCGGTGCCAAGGCAGCGACCCTGAGCATCATGGTCGGTGGTTGCTCAAAGGCGTTCGAGCGCGCCAAGCCGCTGTTCGAAGTCATGGGCAAGAACATCACCCTGGTCGGTGGCAGCGGGGACGGCCAGACCGCCAAGGTCGCCAACCAGATTATCGTTGCCCTGAACATTCAGGCCGTCAGCGAAGCGCTGCTGTTCGCCGCCAAAAACGGCGCAGACCCGGCCAAGGTGCGTGAAGCGCTGATGGGTGGTTTCGCTTCTTCGAAAATCCTCGAAGTGCACGCTGAGCGCATGATCAAGGGCACTTTCGATCCAGGATTCCGCATCAGCCTGCACCAGAAGGACCTCAACCTGGCCCTGCAAGGTGCCAAGGAATTGGGCATCAACCTGCCTAACACCTCCAACGCGCAGCAAGTGTTCAACACCTGTGCTGCATTGGGTGGCAGTAATTGGGACCACTCGGCGCTGATCAAAGGCCTGGAACACATGGCCAACTTCTCGATCCGCGGCGAGAAATAAGCTTCAAGCGGCAAGCGCTAAGTTGCAATCCGTAAGCTAAAGCAAATCTGTTTTAGTTTGCCGCTTGCAGTTGAACGCTTGCAGTCAAGAAGGGCGCCCTTGGTTCGGCCTGCACGGAGGCAGTTCCAAGGGCGTTTTTGATTCTGCAGAACAACAATAAATGGGAGCCTGCCATGTCGGTCGATCCGCAACAACTTCTCCGCGAGCTGTTCGACACAGCCATCGCTGCCGCCCACCCGAGTCAAGTGCTCGAAGCCTACCTGCCCGCTGACCGCAGCGGCCGGGTCATTGTCATCGGCGCCGGCAAAGCCGCAGCCGCCATGGCCGAAGTGGTCGAAAAGAGCTGGCAGGGCGAAGTCTCCGGGCTGGTCGTGACCCGCTACGGTCATGGCGCCAACTGTCAAAAGATCGAGGTGGTCGAAGCCGCTCACCCGGTCCCCGATGCTGCCGGCCTGGCCGTGGCCAAGCGCGTGCTGGAGCTGGTCAGCAACCTCAACGAAGAAGACCGCGTCATCTTCCTGCTGTCTGGCGGCGGGTCCGCCCTGCTGGCACTGCCGGCCGAAGGTCTGACCCTGGCCGACAAACAGCAGATCAACAAGGCGCTGCTGAAATCCGGGGCTACCATTGGCGAGATGAACTGCGTGCGCAAGCATCTCTCAGCGATCAAGGGCGGCCGCCTGGCCAAGGCCTGCTGGCCGGCTACGGTCTACACCTATGCCATTTCCGACGTGCCGGGCGACCTCGCCACAGTGATCGCCTCCGGCCCTACTGTTGCTGACCCCAGCACCTCGGCTGATGCCTTGGCAATCCTCAAACGCTACGATATCGATGCACCCAGGGCTGTGATCAACTGGCTCAACAACCCCGCCTCGGAAACCGTCAAAGCCGATGACCCGGCACTGGCCCGTAGCCACTTCCAGTTGATTGCCAGGCCCCAGCAGTCGCTCGAGGCTGCGGCGGTCAAAGCCCGTCAGGCTGGCTTCAGTCCGCTGATCCTGGGTGATCTGGAGGGCGAATCCAGCGAAGTGGCCAAAGTTCACGCCGGTATTGCGCGACAGATCGTCCAGCATGGGCAGCCATTGAGCGCGCCTTGCGTGATTCTCTCGGGCGGTGAAACCACCGTCACCGTGCGCGGCGACGGCCGCGGGGGGCGCAACGCCGAGTTCCTGTTGAGTCTTACCGCAAGCCTCAAGGGCCTGTCGGGTGTATACGCCCTGGCTGGTGACACTGACGGAATTGATGGTTCAGAAGACAACGCCGGCGCCGTCATGACGCCCACCAGCTACGCCCGCGCCGAAGCCCTGGGCCTGTCAGCCAGCGACGAACTGGATAACAACAACGGCTACGGCTACTTCGCTGCACTTGATGCGCTGATCGTCACCGAGCCGACCCGCACCAACGTCAACGACTTCCGCGCCATCCTGATCCTTGAGGCTGCCCAATCATGACGCCTGATAAAAAAGTAAAGATCCTCGCCACCCTTGGCCCTGCGATCAAAGGCATCGACGACATCCGCGAGTTGGTCGAAGCGGGGGTGAACATCTTCCGCCTCAACTTCAGCCACGGTGAACACGCCGACCACGCCCTGCGCTACCAGTGGATCCGCGAAGTCGAGCAGCAGTTGAACTACCCGCTGGGCATTCTCATGGACCTGCAGGGGCCCAAGCTGCGCGTCGGTCGCTTTGCCGAAGGCAAGGTGCAGCTGCAACGCGGCCAGGCCTTGCGCCTGGACCTGGACAAGACCCCGGGCGACAGCCAGCGGGTCAACCTACCGCACCCGGAAATCATCGCCGCCCTTGAGCCCGGCATGCACCTGCTGCTGGACGACGGCAAGCTGCGCCTGCGCGTTACTGCCAAGCACAGCGACGCCATTGACACCGAAGTGCTGAACGGTGGCGAGCTGTCCGACCGCAAGGGTGTCAACGTGCCGCAAGCGGTACTCGACCTGTCCCCGCTCACGGAGAAAGACCGCCGCGACCTGACCTTCGGCCTGGACCTGGGCGTGGACTGGGTGGCGCTGTCGTTCGTACAGCGACCGGAAGACATCGTTGAAGCCCGACAACTGATCGGCGACCGCGCCTACCTGATGGCCAAGATCGAAAAGCCGTCGGCAGTCGAACAACTGCCAGCCATCGCCGAACTGGCAGACGCGATCATGGTCGCCCGTGGCGACCTGGGCGTGGAAGTACCGGCCGAAAGCGTGCCGCAGATTCAGAAGCGCATCATCGGCACCTGCCGCCAGTTGGGCAAACCGGTGGTGGTGGCCACGCAGATGCTCGAATCGATGCGCTTCTCGCCAGCACCGACCCGTGCCGAAGTTACCGACGTGGCCAATGCCGTGGCCGAAGGTGCCGACGCGGTGATGCTGTCGGCCGAGACTGCCTCGGGTGACTACCCGCTGGAAGCCGTGCAGATGATGAGCAAGATCATCCGCCAGGTGGAGAATGGCCCGGACTACCAGGCTCAGCTTGATGTGGGTCGGCCAACGGCCGATGCCACCGTGTCGGACGCGATCAGTTGCGCTATACGCCGCATCAGCAGCATTCTGCCAGTGGGGGTGCTGGTCAATTACAGCGAGTCGGGGGCCTCCACCCTGCGTGCTGCACGCGAACGCCCAAGGGCGCCGATCCTCAACCTGACGCCGAACCTCACCACCGCTCGGCGCCTGAGCGTGGCCTGGGGTGTTCACTCGGTGGTTAACGACCGCCTGCATCAAGTGGATGAAATCTGTACGACCGCACAGGAGATTGCCCAGGCGCAAGGGATGGCCAGTCGTGGCGATACCCTGCTGATTACTGCCGGTGTGCCATTTGGCACGCCCGGCACCACCAACACCTTACGCATTCATGTCGTTGACTAGCGGGGGAGGGCAGTGCCTTACCATCCGTTCAGGCGCATGGTTGCACGGACGAGGCGCTGCTCTTCCTGTTCGATCTCTTGCAGGTTGTCGCGCACGCTGTTGATGTGTTCGCGCGCGGCACGTTGGGCTTGCTCTGGAGTTTGTTCGATAACTGCGTGATACAGCTTGGTGTGCTGCCGATCAATCTGACGCTTCTGCGCAGGCCGGAAGTATAAGTTGTTGACCGATGCGAACACGGTGCTGAGCATCAGTTCGCTCAGAGACTCCAGGGTGTGCACCAGCACGGGGTTATGTGAGGCTTCACTGATGGCCCGATGAAAGTCATGGTCGAGCCTTGCATGCTCCCTGGGATCGTGGGCCTCCGGGTTTTCATGGGCTGCCAGCATGGCTTCATAGCACTGGGTTATCAGCAACCGATCTACATCGGTGGCGCGAATCGCCGCAAGGCGCGCTGACTCTCCCTCCAGCAAAGCACGGACCTCGAGCAGATCATAAATGGTGCGGGTTTGAGAGCTGAACAGATGCATCATCGGTGTGGCCGCGGCGGCCTTGTGCAGGTCGGCAACAAAAGTACCCCGTCCGTGCTCCGTTTCCACTACTCCTCTGCCACGCAAAATCCTCAGCCCTTCACGAAGCGCCGAGCGCGAACACTGAAGCTTCTCAACCAGCCTTCGCTCTGAAGGGAGTGCCTGGCCAACCTTCAGCACCCCGTCAAGAATTAGCCGTTCTATTCGTTCTGCGACTTTGTCAGCAATTTGCCCAGTGCCGCGCTTGATTAAACCAACTTCGGTCATGGCTGCTCCAAACTGGTATGACCAGTTAATTGCGAATCTGGAATCGAAGAAAGATTACCCCTTTGCTTGCTGGTGTGCGAGGGCAATTCAAGCAGGATCTCATAAAAACTGGTCCGACCAGCTTCTTTTACAGTCGACGCTCGGCACCCGCTACGACCATGCTGTCGATGTCATCCGCGGTGATCTTCCCGGCACGCGGATCGCAAACAGGCAACAAAACAAAAGACACCTGCCTGAGAGGATTTTTATGAACATTCTTTACGATGAAAGGGTCGATGGGGTCTTGCCGCAGGTCGACAGGTCGGCATTCCTAGCCGTACTCCAGCATGAATTGCCAGATTTGGTGGTGCTGCACACCGAGGAAGACCTTCGCCCCTATGAGTGTGATGGGTTGTCGGCCTATCGGATCGTGCCGATGTTGGTGGTCTTGCCTGAACGCATCGAGCAAGTCACCGCCTTCATGAAACTCTGCCACCATCATGGCGTGCCTGTGGTTGCGCGTGGCGCAGGTACGGGGCTCTCTGGAGGGGCATTGCCGCTTGAGAAGGGCGCCTTGTTGGTCATGGCGCGGTTCAACAAGATTCTGGAGGTCAAACCGGCAGGCCGATTCGCCAAGGTACAGCCAGGCGTGCGAAACCTGGCGATTTCCCAAGCGGCCGCGCCCCATGGGCTTTATTACGCGCCGGATCCGTCTTCTCAAATTGCCTGTTCGATCGGCGGCAACGTTGCAGAGAACGCGGGTGGCGTGCACTGCCTGAAATACGGGCTGACCGTGCACAACCTGCTCAAGGTAGAGATCCTGACGGTCACCGGGGAACATCTGACCTTGGGTAGCGATGCACTGGATTGCCCTGGCTTTGACTTGCTTGCGCTGTTCACAGGGTCTGAAGGCATGCTTGGTGTCGTCACAGAGGTGACGGTCAAACTGCTTCCCAAACCACAGGTTGCCAGAGTGTTACTGGCGGCATTTGATTCAGTCGACGAGGCTGGCAGGGCGGTGGCCGATATCATCGCGGCCGGGATCATCCCTGGCGGCCTGGAGATGATGGACAATCTTTCGATCCGCGCTGTCGAGGATTTCATTCACGCAGGCTATCCCACCGATGCGGCGGCCATCTTGCTGTGCGAGCTGGATGGTGTCGAGGCGGATGTTCAAGAAGACTGCGAGCGCGTGGCCGCAGTGCTGACTGCAGCTGGCGCGAGCTCAGTGAAGCTTGCCAAGAACGAAGAAGAACGCATCAGGTTCTGGGCCGGACGCAAGAATGCTTTCCCGGCGGTAGGCCGGATTTCTCCTGATTATTACTGCATGGATGGCACCATCCCGCGCCGCGAACTCCCAGGCGTGCTCCAGGGCATCACCGAGCTATCCGAGGAATACGGGCTGCGTGTGGCGAACGTGTTCCATGCCGGTGACGGCAACATGCATCCGCTGATTCTCTTCGATGCCAACATTCCGGGCGAACTCGAACGCGCAGAAGCCATCGGCGCGAAGATCCTCGAGCTCTGCGTGAAAGTGGGCGGCAGCATCACTGGCGAGCATGGCGTAGGCCGGGAAAAGATCAACCAGATGTGCGCCCAGTTCAATAGCGATGAGCTGACGCTCTTCCATGCGGTCAAGGCAGCGTTCGATCCGCTTGGATTACTCAATCCTGGCAAGAACATTCCCACGCTGCACCGCTGCGCCGAGTTTGGTTCGATGCACGTTCATCACGGTGCACTGCCGTTCCCCGAATTGGAGCGTTTCTGATGCGACACGATCATGACGCCAGCGCCGCGATGCTGGAGCAAGTCAATTACGCGCTGAACGAGCGTATCGCGCTTCGGATCCAGGGCGGCAACACCAAGGTTGGCATCGGACGCAAGGTAAAAGGCGAGGTGCTCGACACCCGTTCCCACCGTGGCATAGTCAGCTACGATCCCACCGAACTCGTCATAACGGCGCGTGCGGGTACACCCTTGATGGAGATCACAGCGGCACTGGATGCGAGCGGTCAGATGTTGCCGTTCGAGCCACCGCACTTGGGCGTAGGTGCGACGCTGGGCGGCATGGTGGCCGCAGGCTTGTCCGGCCCACGCAGGCCTTGGGCGGGGTCGGTGCGTGACTACGTGTTGGGCACCCGGGTAATCACCGGACACGGCAAACACTTGCGGTTTGGCGGCGAGGTGATGAAAAACGTCGCAGGTTACGATCTCTCCCGGTTGCTTGCTGGCAGCTTTGGCTGCTTGGGAGTGCTCACTGAAGTCTCGCTCAAAGTTCTGCCCAAACCACGCAAATGCTTGAGCCTTCGTCTGGAGATGACCGAGCAGCAAGCGCTGGCGCAGCTCGCCGAATGGGGCCAGCAACCGCTGCCCATCAGTGGCGCCAGCCATGAAAACGATGTCTTGCATCTGCGGCTGGAGGGCGGTGAAGGCTCAGTCGAGTCTGCGTGCCAGCGCCTCGGGGGGGAGGTGCTGGACAATGACTACTGGGATGCGTTGCGTGAGCATCGCTTGGCGTTTTTCGACATTCCACAACCTCTGTGGCGGTTGTCGTTGCCGATCAATACCCCGTCGCTGGATCTGCCCGGTGCGCAACTACTGGATTGGGCGGGCGCGCAGCGCTGGCTCAAATCGGATGCACCAGACGACGTGATCCGCATGGCTGCCACGGAACGTGGCGGGCACGCTACCCGCTATGGCGTATGTGCGGCGCCTTTCGCACCCTTGCCTGCACCCTTGATGCGTTATCACGTGAGCCTGAAGAAGAAATTGGATCCTCAAGGGATTTTCAACCCCGGACGGATGTACGCGGACTATTGAGAGGACGCCATGCAAACCAATCTGAGTGATGAAGCCAAACTGTTGCCGCGTGCCGAAGAAGCGGAGCGCATTCTGCGCTCGTGCGTGCACTGTGGATTTTGTACCGCAACTTGTCCCACTTACCAATTGCTTGGCGATGAACTGGATGGCCCGCGCGGGCGCATCTACCTGATCAAGCAGGTCCTCGAAGGGGCTGAAGTCACTGCCAAGACCCAAGAGCACCTCGATCGCTGCCTGACGTGCAGGAACTGTGAGACCACATGCCCATCCGGCGTTCAGTATCACAACCTGCTGGACATTGGGCGTGCGGTGGTCGAGTCGAAAGTGCCTCGCCCCCTGGGGGAGCGTCTGCTGCGTGAGGGCCTGCGAGCTGTTTTGCCACGGCCAGCGGTATTCAAGATGCTGAGCACCACCGGGCAGATATTCCGTCCCTTGTTGCCTGGGATACTCAAAGCCAAGCTTCCTCGACAACCCCATCCGGCAAAATCCCGCCCGACAACCAAACATGCACGCGTGGTGTTGATGCTTGAGGGCTGCGTGCAGCCCTCGCTTTCACCTAACACCAATGCTGCGGCTGCGCGTGTGCTTGACCGCGTGGGACTGTCGGTGGTCGCCGCTCCTGAAGCAGGGTGCTGCGGCGCGGTGGACTACCACCTCAACGCCCAGGAAAAAGGCCTGCAGCGGGCCCGGCGTAACATCGATGCCTGGTGGCCCGCCGTGGAGGCCGGTGCAGAGGCAATCGTCCAGACCGCCAGTGGTTGCGGCGCCTTTGTGCGCGATTACGGTCACCTTTTGGAGGGCGACCCTGACTACGCGTTCAAGGCTGAGCGTATCAGTGCCCTCGCCAAAGACCTGGTTGAAGTCCTACGCGATGAGCAACTGGAAGATCTGCAGATAAACGGCGACCGTCGCTTGGCCTTCCACTGCCCCTGCACCTTGCAGCACGCGCAGAAACTGGGCGGGGCTGTCGAAGATGTGCTGACTCGTCTTGGCTTCAGTCTGACCACAGTACCTGATGGTCACCTGTGTTGCGGTTCTGCAGGCACCTACTCGGTAACGCAACCGGAGCTGTCCCGCCAGTTGCGCGATAACAAGATGAAAGCACTCGAAAGTGGCAATCCTGAAGTGATCGTCACTGCCAACATCGGCTGTCAGATCCAGTTGGACAGTGCGGGGCGGACCCCTGTGCGCCATTGGATCGAGATCGTCGAAGAAGCTCTGGATAAGGAGAAGAAACCATGCTCAGCAAAGCAGTCCTCGCAAGTGCAGACGTTTCCCGCCTGTTAAGTGCCGCTCGCGAAGAAGCACTGGCAAAAGGCTGGAGGGTATCGATCGCTATCGTCGATGACGGTGGACACCTACTGGCGATGGAAAGGCTTGACGGCTGTGCGCCGATTGCCAGTTACATCGCCATCGAGAAAGCACGCAGCGCCGCATTGGGCCGTCGTGATACCAAAGGCTACGAAGACATGGTCAATGGCGGCCGCACTGCGTTCGTCACTGCGCCGCTGGTGACTTCACTTGAAGGTGGCAAGCCGGTCCTGGTCGATGGTCAGGTGGTTGGCGCCGTTGGTGTCTCTGGCGTGCTCGCAGAACAAGACGCGCAGGTTGCTGCAGCAGGTATCGCGGCTCTCTAGGCCGAGGTTGTTTATACGCCTCGTCCGAGGCGTCGATTAACAGGAGATAGCAAATGAACAAACGCACGCAGTGCCAGGGGCTGGCTGTAGCTGACACGTTGAAGCGCTTCGTCGAGCAGGAAGCGCTTCCGGGCACTGGGATTAGCCCCGACACGTTTTGGACGGGGCTTGAAGCATTGGTGGCTGATCTGGCTCCGCGTAACCGCCAACTACTGGGCGAGCGCGAGCGTCTGCAATCGCACCTCGACGCCTGGCACTTGGCCAATCCTGGGCCGATCGTGAACATGCCCAGCTATCAGGCATTCCTCAAGTCCATCGGTTACCTGGTCGAGCAGCCCAATGAGGTAGCGGTAAGTACCGCCAATGTCGATACTGAAATCACTGTACAGGCCGGCCCGCAACTGGTGGTGCCGGTCATCAATGCGCGTTATGCACTCAATGCCGCCAACGCACGTTGGGGTTCTTTATATGACGCCCTCTACGGCACCGATGCCATCGATTCAGCGGACGGTGCGCAGAAAGGGGAAACCTACAATCCGGTACGCGGCGCCAAGGTCATCGCGTTTGGGCGTGATTTCCTCGACCAGGCCTTCCCTTTGGTGCGCGCTGCTCATGCACAGGCGCGCGCCTACACCGTCGTTGAGGGTGACCTGGTTGTGCAGTTGTTGGATGGCACTACTGATCGCTTGTCGGAAGCTGGCAAGTTCATCGGCTTCAACGGCTCGGCGCATGCGCCTACCGCGGTATTGCTGAAAAACAACGACCTGCATGTCGAGATTCAGTTCGACCCCAACAGCGCCATTGCCAAATCTGACGCCGCCGGGGTTTCCGACTTGCTGATGGAAGCTGCGCTGACCACCATCATGGACTGCGAGGACTCTGTTGCGGCGGTAGACGCCGCCGACAAGGTAGCTGTGTACCGGAACTGGCTTGGGTTGATGAAGGGCGACCTTAGCGAGGAGCTACAGAAGGGCGGCAAGGTCATCACCCGTACGCTGAAGGCCGATCGTGTCTACCGGTCGGCAGAGGGTGAGCAGTTGGTGCTCCCGGGCCGTTCTCTGTTGTTCGTGCGCAATGTCGGTCACCTGATGACCAATCCGGCCATCCTCGATGCCCAGGGCGCCGAAATTCCGGAAGGCATTCTTGATGCAGTGATGACCAGCCTGGCCTCGCTTCACGACCTCAAGCGCCGGGGTAACTCTCGTGCCGGCAGCATGTACATCGTAAAACCCAAAATGCACGGGCCAGTTGAAGTGGCGTTCGCCAATGACCTGTTCGGGCGGGTGGAGGACCTCTTGGGCCTGCCGCGCAACTGCCTGAAAATGGGCATCATGGATGAAGAGCGACGCACCAGTACCAACCTTAAGGCGTGCATCGCGGCTGCCGCAGAGCGTGTCGTGTTTATCAATACTGGATTCCTCGACCGAACTGGTGATGAAATGCACACCGCCATGGAAGCCGGGCCGATGTTGCGTAAGGCCGACATGAAGTCGACCCCGTGGATTCAGGCGTATGAGCGCAACAACGTGCTCGTCGGCTTGGCTTGCGGCCTGGCAGGTCATGCGCAAATTGGTAAAGGCATGTGGGCGATGCCCGACTTGATGGCGGATATGCTCGAACAGAAGATTGCGCATCCACGTTCCGGCGCGAATACGTCATGGGTACCTTCGCCCACGGCGGCCACGCTTCACGCGCTGCATTACCATCAAGTGAACGTGCATGCGGTTCAACAGGCGCTTCAGTCGAGTGACATGCACGCGCAGCGCGCTGCACTGCTGGAGGGTTTGCTGACTGTACCGGTCAGCGTCGACCGAGCCTGGAGCGCAACTGAGATTCAGCAAGAGCTGGACAACAACTGCCAGGGTATCCTGGGTTACGTGGTGCGTTGGGTAGAGCAGGGTATTGGCTGCTCCAAGGTGCCGGACATTCACAACGTAGGTCTCATGGAAGACCGTGCCACGCTGCGGATCTCGGCACAGCACATCGCCAACTGGCTCCATCATGGGGTAGTCAGCGAGGCGCAAGTCTCCGAAACCCTCGAGCGCATGGCGGCAGTCGTAGACCAGCAAAATGCCGGTGATCCTGCCTATCGGAACATGGCGCCAGACTTCGATAACTCCTACGCGTACAAGGCGGCCAGTGATCTGGTCTTCAAGGGGCGTGAACAGCCAAGCGGCTACACCGAGCCGTTGTTGCATGAATGGCGACTGCGTTTTAAGAACGCACAATAAACGCTAGCCCTGCTGCAGCATGAAAACAAAAGCTGCATCCCGACGCTGACAGGCGACGTGATGCAGCTTTTTCGTTCTAGTTTACAGGCGGAAACGTTGCACCTGAGTCTGGAGCGTGGTGCCTAATTTTGCCAAGTCGAGGCTGGCCAGATTGGTTTGCTCGCTTGCGGTGTAGGCTTGTTCGGTCAAGCCGCGCACACTCACCACGCTGCGGTTGATTTCATCAGCCACCGCGCCTTGCTGTTCTGCCGCGGCAGCTATCTGTTGGGTCATGCTCTGAATGTGGCTGATGCTGACAGTAATGTCATTCAGCGCCAGGCCGGCGTTCCTCGCAAGCCTGACACTCTCGGTGGTCAGCGTGCTGCTGGTTTCCATGCGTTGGACCGCGTTCAACGTGCCTTGTTGAAGTGCCCCTACCAACAGCTCGATTTCTTCGGTGGACTGCTGTGTACGCTGGGCGAGCCCGCGCACTTCGTCTGCGACCACCGCGAACCCGCGTCCTGCTTCGCCTGCACGTGCTGCTTCGATGGCGGCGTTGAGTGCCAGCAGATTCGTCTGCTGGGCAACGGCCTTGATGACGTCCAGCATGCCAGCGATTCGGCCGCTCTCCT
Organism: Pseudomonas sp. NBRC 111140; assembly: GCF_001320885.1. NCBI lineage: Bacteria > Pseudomonadati > Pseudomonadota > Gammaproteobacteria > Pseudomonadales > Pseudomonadaceae > Pseudomonas > Pseudomonas sp. NBRC 111140. Next base: position 92,319 of record NZ_BCBQ01000001.1, on the reverse strand, counting down.
GGGCCAGGGTGCCGACCGCACGGCCCGTTGACTCAACCTCTTGGCTCAGCCGCTCGATTTGCGCAACGGCTTCCTGCACCACTTGTGCACCTTGAGCAGCGCCCTTGGCTGCGTCATCGACCGAACTTGCGGTTTCTACGGCGTTGCGCGCGACATCCTGAACCGAGGTCGCCATTTCATGCATGGCTGTGGCGACCTGCTCGGTTTCCAGTTTCTGTTCGTTGGCGCCTGCCTGGGTTTGTTGCGTGATTGCCGACAACTCTTCCGTGGCACTGGCAATCTGCGAAGAACCGTCACTGATATGGCCTATCAACTGCCGCAAGCTTTGCGTCATGCCCTGCAGGCCGCTTTGCAGCTGGCCGATCTCGTCCTTGCGACACACCTGAGGGCCCTGTTCAAGTTCGCCAGCGGCGATGCGCTGCACGTGTTCGAGTGCTGCGCGAATCGGAGGGACGATCTGTCGGGTTATTACCGTTGCAATCAGTGCGCCGAAAGCCAGTGCCACAAGCATGCATATCGACAGTGTCCATGCCGCAAGGCGGGTGTCTTCCTGCCGCAGTCGCATCTGCAGGTCATAGAGGACTTGGCTGGTTTGAATGAGTGCGTCTCCCTGTTTTTTAACATCGTCCAAGGTGCGATGGTTTTGCTGCAGCGCCGATTGGTGGGTGTCCAGGGAAACCCGGTAAGCGCGCAGATAAGCCTCCAACTGAACGAGCATCGCGGGTTTGGCCGGTAACAGCGCTTCGTGCAATGCGGGCAGGGCCGCGAGGGTCTGATCCACCGCGTCAGTGGCGAGAGCCAGCTGCTTATCGGTACCCCCGAAGGCATAGTCCCGCGTTGCCAGGCGCGCGTAGACGAATTGCATCTGCAGGTTCTTGATGGCTTTGTAGCGCAATACGCTAGTTTCGTCCCTGGCCGTCTCGTCCCCCAGATAGCTGTTCAGATCGTCCAGTAGCTTGAGTGCCTTTTCCCCGTTTTCACGACGCGCGCTGCGTGATTGGCCGATCAGTTGATAGGCCTGGCCCAACGCCTCGATATCCGCTTTGTAGGCAGCCAGATATCGAGTCATCTCGTCTACCCGTTGGACGTTGCTTTCGGTTTTGAAGAAAGTCCGCAAGTTCTCCAGCTTTTGCGCTATCTGGACAAGTCTGCGTATCAGTGCTGCCGCAGGCGCTGCATCACCTTCACTTTCCTGGTAGGCGGTGCGCTCCAGGCGCAGCGTGGAAAATTCCTGAGTCACGTCATTGACTGCAGTCATGCGTTCCATTCGGTAAGACAGGGTACTGATTGCATTCCAGCCGGACGCAAATATAAAAATGCTAATCAGCAACAACACGCTGAATGCCATGATCAGTTTTCTGGCGACCGTCACGTTCGCTAGCCAGTTGTACATATACGCTTGTCCTTTTAGGCCCGATTTTTCCTGAGGGGGTGAGCACTGGCTGGAATAGGCCGGCTCAGATGGCACAAAACCCGCTGACGATGAGTTCAGCGGGTTTGTCCGTTCGGTAGGGCGGCACGCTTAGCGGTGCCACTAGCTATTAGTGGAGAATCAGGCCCAGCAGGGGCAGGGTGGCGGATACTCCAACAGTCCAAAGCAGCAGGTCTTTGAACGTGCGCCCACAGTTACGGGTTTCCGCCAGCACGATTCCGCCCGACAGGTGGAAGGGGCTCGCTGCGATCACCGTCACGCTACCTGCCACGAGAGCAAGTGCCAGGCTGTTCATGATCTCGGAAGGGCTACTGGCCAGTGATTTGATTGCTACCGGAATGACCAGGCCTAGTACTGCAACCGAAGAAGCCTCGAAATTAGCGACAGTTGTGCCCAGGTAGGTAACCGCCATGAGTACGAATGAAGGATTACCGACGTTGCCAAGCTCGTCACCTATCAGGTGCAGTACACCCAATTGCTCGAGCAGCGACACATACATGATTAGACCCGCAATCATGATGATGATGCTCCACGGCAATGCGGTGATCGCCTTCTGGCATTCACCGCGGAACGCCACGTGCAACACGATACCCACCGCGAATGCCGAAAGGCCTACATCGAACTTGAGCAGCACCATGGTGATGAACGCCGCGACAGCGAGCAGCGATGCCCACTGATAGGCAGTAAGACCACTTTGGGAGGTCGGTGCATCTGCAGCCGCCAGTGGGGGGGTGGCGACCACGCCGCGGCGGATCAATTCAGCGCCGCCGAAGGCAAAGTAGGCGACCGCAGCCACACAGATGTTCAGCACGATCATCGAGGCTACGAAGTAGCTAGGCAAGAATGGTAGCCCGGCATGTTGCACCTGTGAAATCACCAAGCTACCCCACGGGCTGATTGGGGAGAACCCTCCAATACATGCACCTTGGATGGTAACCACACCCATCAGTGCCGGGCGGATATTTTCACGCTCCGCAATGCGGATGGCGACTGGGAGGGTGATGACCAGCGCTGCGGCAGGCAGTGCGCCGATCGCACAAATCCCTGCAGAGAGGAAGCAAGTGGTCCACGGAAGAAGCCAAAGCCGACCGCGCGTCATCCTGACCGTTTTGTAAATGATCAGGTCTGCCAACCCACTGTTGCGCGCATGGTTCCAGAGAAACATCACGCCAAGGATGAGGATCACCAGGGACGTAGGAAAGCCTTGATAAAGCTGCTTGGGTGAAATGCCTGCGACCTCGGCAAGGATGAACGATGCGGGCAGCATGGCTAACCCGACGTTGGTGTGGCGCCAAATACACGCGGCGAAGATTACGACAAGCCATATTACGGAAAAAATCTGTACCGAGGTCATGAGGGTTCCTCGAGCAGCACTGGCTGCTTGTTGTTGTTTTATTTGATTTTTCTGCGCGGGAAGACTTTAGAAGTTGTTGTGCAGGCGGGGGTCCGGCATCGGGCGGAGCCTGCTGTTGTGGGGCGAAGGGGCGGCGTGGAGCGAGTTGATAGTCATTTTTATTGTTCTCTTGATGACCAAGGGCTGACCTGTAACTACGTAGAAAGTAAATCCCCGGAGCCATGCGGTGTCAAGAACCAAATAGCAAGCCCCCTGGCACATTCCAAGGTGTCAAAGAAAATGTTCATACTATTCAATTAGATATGTGATGAACTGCAGTTTTTTGCAGATAGCGGCATCACCGTTATTCCATTTTTTTCTTGACGATGCTGAGCCGGTTATGTCTATTATTACTACGTAGTAAGTAGGTGGGCGGCTACGCAGGTTTCGAGACGCCCCCGCGATGTCAGAGCACAGGACCTGGTGGCCCGCGGCTCATATTAATAAGAAGAGGAGTAGTCGAATGAAGCTGTCTGATGAAGAACAGGCGATGCTCGCCGGTGAGATGGGCGAGGCCAAGCGTTGGGCCATCGAGCACATGCAGCGCGTGGGTAGAATGTTCGATGCAGTCGATCTGGTTCCTGTGTCCCAGTCGCACATGATGGGCGATCCTGAGTCCCTGGGTGTCGCCGGCGTGGAGTTCCTCGAGCGCATGGCAGAGGGGCCGGGCGAGGAAAGCCGGGTGGTCATTCCAATGATCACCGACCCGCGCGGTGTCGACCTGAGCTACTACAAAGAGCTCGGGCAGACCGAAAGCATGGCCAATCTCGAGCGTCGCGCCATTGCGGCCTGTCAGCAGATGGGCATCATGATGACGGACACCTGCATCAACTATCAGACCATCATGGGTCCGATTCGCGGTGACCACGTGGCCTTCGGCGATACCGGTGTGGTTATCTACACCAACAGCGTTTTGGGCGCGCGTTCCAACTTCGAGGGTGGCCCTTCGGCGCTCGCAGCAGGCTTGACTGGTCGCACTCCACGCTACGGCTTGCACCTAGATGAAAAACGCCGTGCAACCAAGCGTTTCGTGGTTCGTGACCAGCCGATCGGCTTGACCGACTGGGGTGTGCTGGGTGGTCTTATTGGTCGAATGTCCGGCTCATACTGGGAGGTTCCGGTTGTCGAAGGCCTAGAAATGATTCCGACTTCCGACCAACTGAAGCATTTTGGTGCGGCGATGGCCAGCTTCGGTTCCACTCCGCTGTTCCATATCGTCGGCATCACTCCTGAAGCGCCGACACTGGCCAGCGTATGCGACCGTACCTTGCCGGCAGTGGAAATCACTCAGAACGACCTTAACGGTCTGCGCAACGACTTTGGCAACCGGGGCGATAAAGTGGATGTGGTGGTCTTCGCCGCGCCACAGCTTTCGCTGGTCGAGATGGGGCAGGTTGCCGCGCTCGTCGAGGGCAAGCGAATCCATAAAGACACCGCCTTCCTGGTTTGTACTTCGCCAAGCGTTGCGACCGACTGTGATCGCATGGGCATCACCGCCCGCATCGAGGCCTCCGGTGCGAAAGTGCTGCGCGGCACCTGCTTCTACCAGCAATATGCGCGTGAACTGGCCGAAGCCAACGGCTGGACCAACCTGCTGAGCAACTCGGCAAAAATCGTCAACATTATTTCGGGCTACGGCTACAAGCCTTCCCTGCGCAGCATGGAAGAGTGCGTTGAGTCGGCAATCAAAGGGGTGATCGTATGAGTATCAAACTCAAGTGCCACGTCGGCATTGGCGAGAAGGTTCAGGGGGTCGCGCTGGTGGCCAATGATAACTTCTCGGCCCGTTATGACCTCGACCGGATCAAGGGCATTTTCTCGCGCCCTGCGCACAAGCTGGCGGGTGAGTCGTACCAGGACAAGATCCTGGTGCTGAACACCGCCAAGGGTGGTGTGGCATCTGCGTGGATGCTGCATGAAATGATGTCGCGCGGGATCGTGCCCAAGGCAATCCTCTTCAACCGTGCAAACACTATCCTTGCGCAAGGTGCTGCCTTGGCCAACATGACCATGTGCGACCGTTTCGAAAGCGATGTGACGTCACTGATCCAGACCGGCGATGAGCTGGTGGTCGATCCGGATATTGGTGAAGTGCTCATCCTGTCCCGTGACTAAGTGAGGGTGGGGGTAGGTGCTGCCTGCCCCCACTTTTGCCTGGTGGATCTAGCACTCAGCCAACTGTCTGATTTTGGAATGCCCCGATGAACGCACCCCTGAAAGATCAAGACGAGCGAGGGCGGCTCGCCAAGTATTTGTTGCCCGGCGGGTCTGAACCAGACCCCCGTTTTTCCCTGGCTAACGAGCGCACGTTTCTCGCATGGATCAGAACGTCACTTGCGTTACTGGCTGGCGGGATTGCAGTGGAAACGTTCACTGTAGAGATCTTGAGCAGTGATATGCGGCGTTTTGTAGCACTCTTGTTGATGCTTCTCGCATTTTTCATCAGCGCCCCGGCGTTTTACCGCTGGCTCTCCATTGAGCGCGCAATGCGTCTCAAGCAGGCGCTGCCTTTTTCAGTGTTCCTGCCCCTAGTATGTTTTGGTGTGACCTTGGCAATCGCATGTTTTGCGATCGTCATGGCCTTTAACGCTGGGCATTGATACGCCATGCGACCTCAAGCGAAGTCCATAGGGCATGCCGATGCCGGCTTACAGCCTGAACGTACCTTGTTGGCATGGAACCGCACACTTCTGGCGATAATTGTCTGCGGTTGCTTGTTTCTGCGTTGGGCACCGACCCATCACTTTTTGGCTATCCTGCCAGCAGCGCTGGCGCTAATGGTTGCGCTTGCGATCCGTGCAGGATTGAGCAAGCGTTACCAGCGCAGCGTAAATGGGATCGTCAAGGAACGCATGGTGAGCAGTATCGAATCGGTTCTCGGCCTGGCCGCGTGTCTTGCCATCCTCAGCCTGTTTGAGATCGGCGCTTTACTACTCTACGGTTAACCCCTGCCTGGTTACGTCGCCCCATCACCCTTTTGGTAATGGGGCGCCTTCTCAGATGAAATCCGTGCCCAACTCAAGCAGTAGCTTATTTGGGGGGATAAAGAAATCCTGGTAATAAAGCCCCTCGCCACCGGGCAGTTGTGCGGTGGCGTTTAGCACCGTCGAAGCTTCTGCATGTTGCGGATCGGCATATTCAGCAATCCACTTGGGCGTTGGTTCGAAGCGCAACCGATGTCGTACGTTGCGAACTGAAATGTTGTAACGCGCGGCGATGAACCGCTTGATATTCGTGCCATTCAGTGAGTGCAAGGGCTTGCTGGTCAGCTCCGGAAACAGGTCTGCACGCGCGTAAAACACGTTGTACACGTCGACTTCATTGGCGATGTGCATGATTCGGGTTAGTTTGACGATGGGATGGTCACCCTGATCCAGGTGCTTGGACCATGCACCGGTAGTTTTGATTATGCGCCGGTTCAAAACGCTGGTGCTGATGGACAGGTACTCCGTGTCTTCCTCTGTGCGCATAAAGCGCATGTGCCATGGCTCTGTCATCGGTCTGTCACGGTTGACCACAGTGGTGCCGATACCGCGCCGCCGCTGAATAAGCCCCTCAGCGACCAGCGAGCGTAGAGTGCGTTGCACGGTTGCAAGACCACACGGCGTTGCTGCTACCCATTCCTGCTCGTTGGGCAGCCGAGCTTCGGGTGACCAGAAGCCGTCTGCAATAGCGCAAGACAAAGCGCGACGCAGCCTTTCATACTTGGGTTGGCTGTCATCGCCTGTCCAGTAGCGATTGATGAACTCCCTGCATTCCTTCTCGCCTTTGCTCTGCATCGGATGACCGCCTTAGGTAATCGCACAATGTTACGTAGTATTGCTGATTATGCCGGTTGACTCCGTGGAGCAACAGCAAAAAGCGGTCTGATCCGGGTTTTCAGGAAAGAAAACCGAGTGAGCGAAAGGTGCCGATGATCAGGCGCGCTTGAGTTGCGCAGCCGGTTTCAAATGGATCAATCGTGCGTAAAGGTCCTTGCAATCATCGAGCTTTGGTACCAATTCGATAACGCTGCCGTGGTTGCCTGCTTCTGCCACCTGGAGGATGTACCTCAGTGCCGAGTAGTCTTCCAGTGCAAACCCGACCGAGTCGAACAACGTGACTTGGTCGGTAGATTCACGGCCCGGCGCCTGTCCATCGATCACCCGCCAGAATTCAACGACCGGGGAGTCAGCAGGCATTTGCTGGATCTCCCCTTCGATCCGGCTCTGGGGCTCGAACTCGACCACAACTCGAGCCTTGTCGATGATGTCACGGTGCAACTCTGTTTTGCCGGGGCAATCACCGCCTACGGCATTCAGGTGCATGCCTGGTTCGATCATTGCCGGGGTCAGGATGGTGGCGTAGGCTTTGTCGGCAGTCACGGTAGTGACGATATCGGCACCGCACACGGCTTCGGCGACAGATGCTGCGATCACGAGTTTCAGATTCGGGTACTGCTCAAGATTTCTGGCGAGCTTGGCAGTAGCTTTGGCATCAGTATCGAACAGTCGGATTTCTTCGATCTTCAACAGTGTATGGAATGCGATGGCTTGGAATTCACTTTGTGAACCATTGCCGATGAGTGCCATGCTTCGTGCGTCGCCTCGCGCCATGTAGCGTGCCGCAAGGACCGAGGTTGCGGCGGTGCGCAGGGCGGTGGCCAGCGTCATCTCGCTCAAGAGCAACGGGGTGCCGGTGTCCACGTCGCCAAGTGCGCCGAACGCCATGACCGTCAGCAGGTTGGCCTGCGTGTTGCTCGGGTGGCCGTTGACGTACTTGAACGCATACAGGGAAGCATCGGAAACCGGCATCAATTCGATGACGCCGTTAGGCGAGTGGTTGGCCAAACGCGCGCATTTGTCGAACTGGTGCCAGCGTGCGTAGTCTTCGCGGATGCATTCCGCCATTTCCGCCAGGCAAGTCTCCAGGCCTTTGCTGGCTACCAGTTGGGCAAGATCGTTCACATCAATGTATCGGGTCATTGTCGTAACTCCGTAAGGCGGTGGATCGGCCATCGCCGGTTGATGACAGCCAGCCGAATTTCTGCCCTCTGCCAAGAGCAACGTTTCCAGCGAGCTGCCAGGATTCAGAGCGGCCTGAGGCCGCGCGCTTCAAATGTGCTTCGAAAGGACCAGATTGGCGCCTTTGCGGTTGAGCAGGATCAGGTAGATGACGCCGGCGACGATCCACAGGCAGCCGAGCTTCTGGGCGTCCAGCCCCATGTTGAACATGATCGCGGCGACGATGACGAAGCCTGTTGCCGGTGCAACAAGGTGCAGCAGTACGTTGCCGGACTTCTGCCGGCGCCAGTGGTAGTTGATGACGGTCAGATGCAGAATCATGAAGCCGCTCAACGCGCCGAAGTTGACCAGTGAGGTAAGGGTGTCGACAGAATTGATGAACAGGTAGCAGATAACGAGTGACATGACTGCCACCAGGTAAATGCTCAGATGTGGTGTGCGGTACGTCGGGTGGACCTTGGCCAGTACACGAGAGAGCTTGCCATCGCGTGCCATCCCGAACAGCAGGCGTGAAACGGCTGCCTGGGAGGTGATCGAAACCGCTACACCCCAGGCCAACGCAGTGGTTACTGCCGTCAGTGAGGCGAGCCAGTCTCCACCGGCTATGGCGGCGATTTCATAGAAGGCTGTGTCCGCTGAGGTGAAGCCCATGCCCGCGGCGAGGTCGGTGGCAAGCCAGGTCTGAGCGACGAAGATGCCACCCATGATCAGCAGGCTGATCAATGCTGCACGGCCGATGCTGCGCCCCGCATCGCCACGGGTTTCTTCGGCCAGGGTGGAGATTGCATCAAACCCCAGGAAGGACAGCACAGCGATCGATACCGCCTGCATCATCAGGGCAAAATTGAATTGCGCAGGGTTGTATAGCGGGGCCACTGTCAGTTCGCCGTGACCAGTCCCCGCATGCAAAGCCTCCCAGGCACAAGTCAGGAAAATCCCCAGCACTACCAGTTGCGCTAACAGAAACAGCATGTTCAGGCGGGCTGTAAAGCTGATGCCGCGCAAGTTCACCAAGGTGGCACTCACCAGGAAAACCAGGATGAAGCCGAACTTGGGAATGTCCGGATACAGGTGGTTGAGCGCCATGGCCGCGTAAATGTAAAGCAGCGGTGGAATCAGCAGGTAGTCAAGCAGTAATAACCAGCCGGCGAGAAAACCCACATTGGCGTGCAAACCCCGCTGAGCATAGGAATACACCGAACCGGCGACAGGGAAGGCGCGCGCCATGCTTCCATAGCTGAGCGCGGTGAACAGCATCGCCACCATGCCGATGATGTAGGCCAGCGGCACCATCCCGGGCGCCTCCTGGTTGACGTACCCATACACGCCGAAGGGGGCGATGGGAATCATGAAGATCATGCCGTATATCACCAGGTCAGCCAGTGACAGGCTGCGTTTGAGTTCCTGTTTGTAGCCAAATTCTTCTAAAGCCATGACACGGTACTCCGTAAGCGAGGATGGCGGATGCCCGGTCACTGCGTGCTCGCCGACAGTGGTACGGGCAGGTTTAAACCCGGCAGGTCTAAAAGCGCCAAAGCGGTGTTTTTATAGTTGTATTACCGATTTACCCAGCAACAGTTCACAGCAGTGGGGCGAGTACCTCCGACCAGGACCGCACGGCGTCCGCTGTCCGCAGCAGGTCGTTTCTGACTTCGATCAAGGCGGCGTCAATGCCGCGGTTGTCGCCGTGGAAAGGCACGGTCATGTCTTCATGTGCATTGATCTCGTACGGCTGATTGGTGGCCGCCCGCAATCCCTGCGCGGCCAGGGCCGCGACCATGTGCGCGGCATAGGTTTGTGCGCGCCCATGCAGCACGCCAACCTCCAGGCTGCGCGGCTGGCCGAAATACAGCGCGGTGAAGCTGTGCACGCCTATGATGCGCACTGGTCGACCCGCCGCCAGGCGCGCGTCGATCAGCGCGGCGAGGCGCTGGTGGAAGGGCGTGAACAGGCAATCCCGTCGATACTGGCGCGTGACTTCGTCCAGCAGCCGGTTGCCAGGCACCTCGTAGATCTCGCTGCGCTCGGGAATGCTGTCAGGTGCCTCAAGGGGGCGGTTGAGGTCGATCAGCAAGCGCGAGTAGTTCGCCGAGATCAGCGTTGCGTCCAGTGTTTGCGACAGTTGTCGGGCCAGGGCTAGGGCACCGATGTCCCAGGCGATGTGTTCCTCGGCCGCGCGCGCCTCCAAGCCGAGCCGTCCGAGCGGCGCCGGTATGTACGCGCTGGCGTGCTCGCAGACCAGGATCACCGGGTGTTCGGCTTGCTCACGGCTCAGGCTGTAGGCCGGCTCGCGATATAGGCCCAGTTCCGGAGATTCAGTACAGGCGTGCATAGTGGTCACACAGTTCAGTGGGGGAGAATCGCTGCGTGGCTGCCTGCTCCTGGGTCTTGATCGCCAGGTAGGCGTCAATCATGACCTTGGGCAGTGCCTCGAACAGTTCGTAGTGCTCACGCAAACTGGCCAGCGCTTGCTCCAGCGTGTCGGGCAGGGCAACGATGCCGCGCGCCCGGCGCTGTTCGTCGCTGAGGGTGTCGGGCTCTTCTTCGCTGGTGGCGTCCAGTGCCAGTGCCTGCTCGATGCCCAGGCGTCCGGCGATCAGCACTGTAGCCATGCTCAGGTGCGGCGAGGCCGTGGCGTCGAGCGGGCGGAACTCCAGGTTGTACTGCTTGGCCGGCGACTTGCCGCCGATGGTGATGGTCGGGCAGATGCGTAGCGAGGCTTCGCGGTTGCGCTGGCCCAGGCAGGCGTACGAGGCGCTCCAGTGGTGGGGCTTGAGGCGCAGGTAGGAAATCGGCGTCGGCGCGCTAAAGGCACACAGCGCGGGCAGGTATTTCAACACCCCGGCGGCCCAGTGCTGGCCCAGGGTCGACAGGCCGTTTGCCTGCTCGGCGTCGTACATCACCGCTTGGCCATCCTGGTCCTGCAGGCTGATATGCAGGTGCACGCCGTTGCACACGCCGTGCTCTTCGAGCTTGGGCGAGAAGCTGATGTCCAGCCCCATCTGACGGGCGATCTCGCGGGTGATTTCGCGTACATTGACTGCCCGGTCGGCAGCGGCCACACCCTGGGTGGGGCGGCAGGTGATTTCGTATTGTTGCTTGCCATATTCGGGCAAGAACATCTCCGGCTCGACGCCGCCAGCCCTCAATGCGGCGAGCAACCAGCCACCGAAGTTGGCTGCTGCGTGCTGCGCGCCGAGGGAAAACGCGTGATGGGCCGGTTGTTCTTGCAGGCCGCCGAGGCTGAATTCGTGCTCGAAGGCAGCGGTTATTTCTAAGCCGAACTGTTCGCGATAACGCTGTACCTCGTTGCGCAGCAGTGTGCGCGGGCATGCAGCCCATGGGCTGCCATCGGTCTCGCAGATGTCGGCGTGGATGAAGTCCAGGCCGCAGGCGTCGGCATCCGGGCCGTGGGGCACCTGCACCCGCGAGGCCATATCCGGGATCAGCCGCAGGTCGCCGTAGGCGCCCCAGGGGTTGTTGTCGGCCACGCACGACTGCGGCGTGATCGCGCTGTTGGCGGGTACCCAACCCACGCCGGCGGCCGTGTAGCTCTCCAGTTCGTCGCGGGGGAACGAGCGGCCACGGGTGATGCCGACCAGGTCGGTGGTGACGATGGTGGTCATCGCGACCGACGCGATCGGGGCGTTACCAGCGATGGTGCGGTTCATGCTGGCATCTCCTGCAGGCGCTGGAGCACGGTGTCGGTATCGGCGATCCAGCAGTAGCCTTTGATGGCTTCGAGGCAAGCCTGATGCCGCGCTGGGGTGTAAGTGGCGCAGGCGTCCTCGACCAAGGTAACCAGGTAGCCACGGTCGGCGGCGTCACGTACGGCCATGTCCACGCACTGATCGGTGACGATGCCGGCCACGATCAGGTGACGGGTTTGCAGATTGCGCAGCACGTAATCGATATTGGTGGAGTTGAACACGCCAGAAGACGTCTTGGGCAGCACCACTTCATTTTCGCCGGCGGCCAGTGCGTCGATGATCCCGGCCGGGTAGCTGCCCTTGGGCAGGTGCATGTCCGACAACTTGTGGTCCAGCGACCGGTCGCGGCCGTCTTGGGTGAGGCTTTCGATGATGGTGTGCAGCACGTTCTGCCTGGCGTCGCGCATGGCCTGGAGCAGACGCTGCTGGTTGGGGATGACCTGTGCTTGGGTGCGGCTCAGAAAATACTCTGCCTGGGCATCGCGCAGGTGCGGGTCGAACTGCGGGTCCAGCCAGGCGCGCTGCATGTCGACCAGCAGTAACGCCGTGTGGCCAGGCACGTATGGCAAGTCGCGCGGCGATTGGTGGGGGAGGGTAAGCATTGTTATTTTTCCTCGAGCAGGTGGGCGGCAAAACTGGCGCGCAGGGTGTCGATGCCTTCCAGGCGATCTTCCAGGGCGGCACTGCGCAGGGTCAGGGCGGCGATCAACGCTTCGACCTGGGCCAGGGCAGGCACCAGGGTGTCGAACGCGGAGATCGACTCCACCGGTGCACTGATGACCAGGTCGGAGAGTTCGCGCAGCGGCGAGGCATAGATATCGGTGAACAGCACGATGCGCGCACCGCGTGCCTTGGCAGCGCTGGCTACACGCAATGCTTGGGTCTGGTATCGGCGATAGTCGAAGAGGATGAGTACATCCTGTTTCTGGATGTCGAACAGTCGGTCCGGCAACTGTGCATTGTCTTCAAGGGTGTGACAGCCAGGACGCAGCAGGCGCAGATGGCTTAGAAGGTAGCTGGCCAGAAAGTTGCTCAACCTCCCCCCGAAGCAATACAAGGCATATCGGGTTTCCAGGATGAGCTCGACCAGCACGCGGATGTCATCAGGCTGAGTCAAGGATTGAGTTTCGGTAAGCGTGCGGCAGCTTTCATTCAGATAACTGTTCCACGCGTCATCGGGAGATGAATGCGATCGCGGTTGCAGCAATGTCACTGGCGAGCGCAGGCGCTGGTCCATTTCACTCAGCAGTGCATCCTGTAGCTCGGCGTAGCCACTGAAACCCAGTTTTTTCACCAGACGCACAATCGTCGGGTCGCTGACGCCTGCGTGCTCGGCCAACTTGGCCATTGGGCCCAGGCCACTTCGAGGGTAGTTATCCAGTAGCGTACGAATGACCTTGCGCTCCGACGGTGTCGGGCTTAGATCGGCGCTCGTGAGGCGGTCTCTGAGAGTGGTCATGGCGAATCTTCTTGGTGTTGTAGGTTTTGTTTCACGATCTGATTGCTGGAGTCTAATTGTAGTGTTTAATACAGTCTAGGGGTTTTTTTGTGCTTTTTGACGGCTTTGCTTCACCGCGTTGCGGTGATGAAGGCTGGGCATGACAAGCGACTGTACTAGGTAGATAACCGGTTTATCGGTTTGTGGAGGGCTTCGCCAACGAAGGCCGATTCGGGTGTTTTGGCGGCGCGCTCGGGCTGTCTACGAGGCTCTTTTTTACATTAATACTACGTAGTTGATGTCAAGTGGATGCGTCGAAATATTTTGACGGTTTCACGTCAAACGAAAGGGTGGAGATTGTTCCGGATATTTAACATTGCGAATCATTTGCAGATAGCATGCGTTTCGATCCCTGGTGGGTTCTACTTTCGTCTAATTTCAGGATGTTCGGACCAATGCGTCGAATGATCATTTCGCTGTGTGTGCTAAATGTGACGCCCTCCCTCGTGTGGGCTGCTGAACCAGCTGCAATCCCTGATTCCGCCATTCGCCTGGATGCGATGAACATCAACGCGGAAGCGACTGGATATGAACGTGCAGATGGACCCGTCCAAGGCTACAAGGCCAACCGGTCGCTGAGCGCCACCCGCACCGACACCGCTCTGCACGATACTCCGCAGTCGATCAGTGTGGTGCCGAAGGATGTGCTCGAAGACAGCGGCGCCACGCGCCTGCAGGATGGCCTGGACTACGCTGGCGGTGTCGGCCATGGCAACAACTTCGGTGGCCAGGGCCTGACCACTGTTACCGTACGCGGCTTCACCACTGGCGAGTACTACCGCAACGGTTTCCCGATCAACCGGGGTTACCCCAACGCCCCCGACGCCAACACCGTCGAGCGCCTGGAAGTGATCCGCGGCCCGGCCACCAGCCTGTACGGCCGTGGCGACCCCGGCGGTACGTTCAATGTGGTCAGCAAGCAGCCACTGAGCGAGCCCAAGGTGACCCTCGGCAGCCAGTTCGATGACCAGGGCATGCACCGCGCCACCCTCGACGCCACTGGCCCGCTCAATGGCGACGGCTCACTGGCTTATCGCCTGAACGTACTAGGCGAAGGCGGCGAAAGCTTTCGCGACGATGTGGAGAGTGAGCGCTACGACGTTGCGCCGGTTATCAGTTGGCAGGTCAACGACGCCACGAAGATCATCCTCGAAGGTGACTTCATGCGTAACAATCACCCGCTGGACCGCGGCTTGACCCGCCTGCCCGGCCAGCGCGGGAATGCATCGCGCGACACCTACATCTGGGAGAAGGGCAGCGACAACCTGCTGCACAACGATAACAACATGGCGCAGGTGCGTTTCGAGCATCTGCTCAACGAGAACTGGACCCTGGGCGGCGGTATGCAATGGCTCGATGGCTCGATCACCGGCAATGCCGTAGAAGCCAACGCCTTGCAGCCCGACGGTCGCACGTTGGGGCGTAACTTCAGCCACCGCAAGGTGGAGTGGACGGACAAGGACTACCAGCTCAACCTTGCCGGCTACTTCGACGCGGGTGGCTTCGCTCACACGCTGCTGACCGGCATCGAGTACGAAGACTACGATTACAACTCGATCATCCGCCGTTCGGCGCCTGGGGCCGGCGCCTACCCGATCGACATCATCGACCCGGTTTTGGGTCAGCCACGCCCTGCCTTGACTCGCACCACTACATGGGACAAGGAAAACCTCAAGACCTGGGCCGCGTTCGTGCAGGATCAGGTGGCCGTCACGGACAGGCTCAAGGTTTTAGCCGGTCTGCGCTTCGAGCGGTTCGAGCATGACTATGACGACAAACGCAGCAATGCGGGGGACTTCAACAAAGCTGAAAACGGCGTGACGCCACGTTTGGGGGTGATCTACGACCTGACTGAGACCGTTGCGGTCTACGCGAACACCGCCCGTTCGTTCAAGCCCAACTCCGGCGCCAGCCTGCAAGGCGGTGGTTTCGACCCGGAAAAAGGCAAGTCATACGAACTGGGTGTGAAGTGGGAAGCGCTGGATCGCCAGATGAGCATCGACGCGGCCATCTACCACATCGTCAAGGAAAACGTGCTGACCCGCGACCCGAACGACCCGAGCGGCACCTACAGCGTCGCCGCCGGCGAAGTGCGCAGCCGCGGCCTGGACATCAACGTCGCCGGCAACCTGACCCCGGAATGGCGGATGATCGGCGGCTACGCCTACGTCGACGCCGAAGTGACAAAGGACAATACACTGGCTACCGGTACGCGTCTGGCGAACATCCCGCGCAACAGTTTCAGCCTGCTGAATACCTACGAATTCCAGGACGGCCTGGCCAAGGGGCTGGGCTTGGGGGTTGGTGTGAAATACGTGGACGACCGCGCCGGGCAGACTGCAGCGAGGACCTACACCATGGAGCGCTACAGCGTGGTTGACCTGCTTAGCTTTTACAAGGTCAACGAGCATGTGCGTTTGAACCTGGACGTCAAGAACGTGTTCAACAAGGGTTACGATGAGGCGGCATGGAACGCATACGCCTATCCGGGTGCACCGAGGACGGTGCAGGCTGGAATTTCTTATACATTCTAGGGGGTATGGGGTAGTGGCGGGTTTCAACCTCGCAGGCGAGAGAGGCGGTTAAACCGGCTCGATCCCGTCACGTAGAAGAAGACGATCAAATTTTCGCGAAAGCGGTAGCGAAAGCGCGAGTGCCATTCAGCGTACCTTTACGCGCTTAGCATTGGGTGGCTGATGGCCATTTCCCGCTGCCTACCTACTCGCACGCGACCTGCGTCGGGTGGTGGTGGCGGGTAATGCGTAACTGCGTAATGCGTGATGCGGCTGATGATTGTGTTTGCAGCGGTGCTAATGATTGGTGCAAGCTAGTTTTTTTTGTATGGCTAGCTACTGCGTCGGTGCCTGATTTCGCTACAGCTCCTTCCTGCTGGCCATCATGAACCACAACTGAGTCGCTATCATAGTAGGCGCCCCTTGGCGGTCGTGGCAGACTGCCCTTTTTGAGTAACCGGATGTTGCGAGTTGGAAAAGACTGATCGTCGCCAGCGAATGGTGGATGTCGCACGACAGGCCGGTGTCAGCCTGAGCACTGTAGACCGCGTGCTGAATGAACGCGGCAGTGTTTCCGACAGCAAACGTCGCAAAGTTTTGCAGGCAGCGCACGCATTGGGATTGAAGCGGCTGCTACCATCGGCGGTGCATGGGCTGCTTCGCTTCGACCTACTGATGGTCGATAGTGACACCGATCATTTTCGGCGGCTCACGGCAGCTTTTGCCCAGCAGGCGAAAATGCACCGTTCGCGCTTGGTGCTGCAGCGCCACGTGTGGCAGGAGCGGAATCCGCAGGAGTTGCTTGAGCTGATCAGTAAGCCCAGGGTGCCGCGCCAAGGGATGATTGTGGTGGCACAAGACACACCCGAGGTCCGTGCTGCGTTGAAAGCCCAGATCGACGCAGGTATTCCCGTGGTCCTTCTGACCAGCAGTCTTTCCGGGCTCGATGGTGCGACCTATGTCGGTATCGACAACTACAAGGCGGGACGGGCTGCCGGCCGCCTGATGAGTCAGTGGGTTGCGCCGAGGCAGGGTACGGTCGTGCTGATCACCAATTCCCTGCTGTACCATGCGCACCAGCAACGGGTGCAGGGCTTCCTTGAGGTCATGGCCGAGCGTGCCCCAGACATCACCGTGCTTGGGCCAGTGGAGTGCTTTGATGACAATGACCTTAATGAGAAGAAGCTCGGCGAGTACTGCAGCCAAGAAGCCCTGATCACGGGCCTGTATACCACCGGCAGCGGGTCGTCGGGTGTCTACAGGGCCTTGTCGCGCCTGCAAGACAGCCCGGTCTGGATCGGTCATGAGGCTACGCAGCAGCACGCTGAAATGCTCGTTCAAGGCGGGTTGTCGCTGGTATTGGACCAGGATCCCGAAGGTCAGGCCGAGGCCGCCATCCAGCACTTGCTCTATGCCAATGGCGACCTGGATGCGCCGCCGCAAGTGCGCCCGCAATTGCGCATCGTGATCGATGAGACTATAAAACCTTCGCTCGATTGACGCGTTTTGACGTAAATGCGTCAAGCGGTTGGTGGCGCGGCGATATGCCGCTCCCTAAAATCGTAACCGCTGTTACCGGCAGGTCGCCAGGTACCCTCCCCAGTACATTGCGTCATTCGTTCTTGCGCCAAATCCCTTTGCCTCGATGAGCTCGTCCGTGCTTGTCGTGTGCTTTTGCGTGCCCGAATTTCCGCGACCTTCCGAGCAGCCCCCGTGATTTTCGATAAGGAGAATTCCATGAAACGTAGGGACGCCTTGCGTTCAATGGGCGCGTTGTTTGCCGCTGCGGGCCTTGCCAAGGTCGGTGCAGTGGAACTCAAGTCGGTGCCGCCAGAAACCGGCCTGACCCGCGAAATGCTGCCATTACCTGTAATGAGCGGCGGCCAGGCCAATGTCTTCAAAGGGCAGGCCCGTGCCACCCTGACGGCAGTGTTCGATCGCCTGATCCCCCATGACGAACTAGGCCCATCCGCCAGCGAAGCCGGCTGCGTGGACTTCCTGGATGCGCAGATGAACGGCCCCTACGGTGAGTCGAAAGATCTTTACCTAGACCAGCCGCTGCGTGCCGACGAGTCGCAACTGATGGGCCTGACCATCAGCCTGCGCACCCGCCGCGAATACACCCTTGCCGGCCTTGAGCATATCGACGGGCAGGCCCGCAAACGCCATGGCCGTCCTTTTGCCGAAATCGAAGGCGAGCAGATGGATGCTCTGCTGGCAGATCTAGAGGCCGGCAAGCTGGACTGGGAAGGCAAGGGCAGCAGCAATCGCCTGTTCGAATTCCTGTTGATGAGCGTTCGCGAAGGCTACTTCTCCGACCCGCTGTATGGCGGCAACCGCGGGATGGTCGGCTGGAAGCTGGTTGGCTTCCCCGGTGCCCGCTACGACTATCGCCAATACATCGACCGGCGCGGTCAGGACCTGAGCCTTGAGCCCATCAGCCTGATCCCGGTGAGCTGAGCCTGGAGAAATGCAATGACCATTCAACGCAAGAAAGCTGACGTCGTCATCGTCGGCCTGGGCTGGGCCGGCTCGCTGATGGCCGAAGAATTGACCCGCGCCGGGCTCGAAGTAGTCGCCATCGATCGCGGCCCCTGGCTCGACACCTCCACCGATACGCCGCCGGCAGTGGACCCTGACGAGCTACGCTGGACCATCCGCCGCGAGCTGCTGCTGCAGCCGGGCGACTACACCCTGACTTTCCGCAACCAGTCCGCCCAGACCGCCGTCCCCACCCGTGAACTGAAAGCCTTCCAGATGGGCAAGTCGGTCGGTGGCGCGGGCTTTCACTGGGCCGGCATGGCATGGCGCTTCTCGGAATGGGATTTTCGCGTGCGCTCGGCCACGATCGAGCGCTACGGCGCGAGCAAGCTCAAGGGCCTTGAGCAGGTGCAGGACTGGGGCGTCACGTACGCTGATCTGGAGCCGTTTTACGACCGTTTCGAACGCATTGCCGGCATTTCCGGTGTGGCCGGCAATATCAACGGCAAGCTGCAGCCTGGCGGCAACCCGTTCGAAGGGCCGCGCAGCCGCGAATTCCCGACGCCTGCGCTGAAAGATTCACAACTGATGCAGATGTACCGCGACAGCACCGCACAAATGGGGATGCACCCGTTCTACATCCCGGTGGCCCACGTCGGCGCGGCCTATGTGAACCCGCTGGGTGTCAGCATGGCGCCGTGCACCTACTGTGGCTATTGCATGTTCCACGGCTGCGGCAACTACTCCAAGTCCTCGCCCCAGGCTTGCCTAATCCCGGCACTGATGCGGCGCAAGAACTTTACCCTGATCACCCAGGGTTACGTGACCAAGATCCACAAAGCCGAAGATGGCAAGACCGCGACTGGCGTGAGCTACTTCGACGAGCAGGGTCGTGAAGTGATCCAGCCGGCCGATGTCGTCGCGCTGTGCTCGTTCACCTATGACAACGCGCGCCTGATGATGATCAGCGAGATCGGCCAGCAGTACGACCCGGTGACCCAGACCGGCACCCTTGGCCGCGCCTACAACTACCAGACCTGCGCTGGCGCCCACGTTTGGTTCGAGGATGAAACCCTTAACCCGTTCATCGGTGCCGGTGGCCTGGGCATTCAGGTGGACGATTACAACGGCGACAACTTCGATCATAGCCAGCTCGATTTCATCGGCGGTGCCGGGTTGCTTACCGTTTCCCGCGAAGGCATGCCAATCGGCCGCTCCGGGCTGTTGCCGCCGGGAACTCCGCGCTGGGGCAAAGGTTTCAAGCAGAACTACAAGGACAACTACCAGAACTACGGGATCATCTTCGGCCAGGGCACCTCGATGCCGACCCGGGATGCCTACTTGTCGCTGGACCCGAACTACAAGGACCGCTGGGGTACGCCGCTACTGCGCATGACCTTCGACTGGAACCGCAACGACCGCAATATGGCCCGCTTCATCGAGCAGCGCGCAGTCGACATCGGCAAGAAGATGGGTGCCAAACACATCCACACGTTCAACTCAGCGGCCAAGGCATGGAGCCCGTATGACGAGAACTCCAACCACACTCAGGGCGGCATGATCATGGGCGAAGATCCGCGCACCAGTGCGGTCAATACCTACCTGCAGAGCTGGGATGCGCACAACGTGTTCGTGGTCGGCGCCTCGGCGTTCCCCACTAACGCTGGTTACAACCCGACCAGCACCGTCGGTGCCCTGGCCATTCGCACGGCCCGGGCGATCCATGAGAAGTACCAGCACAACCCCGGTTCCCTGGTGTGAGGCCTGCCATGATCAACAAGAAAACCGCTCTGATCGGCGGCGGCGCGCTGGCCCTGGCGGGTGCCGTGATGCTCGGCCTAGTGATCCAGGCCAATTCCACCGCACGCTCGCAGGTGGCCAATGACAGCGTGCGCCTGAGCGACTTCAAGTCCAGCGATGCGGCGCTGATCAAGCAAGGTGAGTACGTGATGCGCGGCGCCGACTGCGCGGCCTGCCACACCGCTAAGAACGGCGATTTCGCCGGTGGCTACGTGATCGGCACGCCGTTCGGTGACATCCAGTCGTCGAACATCACCCCTGACCGTGAAACCGGCATCGGCAACTACACCCAGCGCGACTTCTTCAATGCCGTGCGCCAGGGGCAGGGCCGTCATGGCCTGTTGTTCCCGGCCATGCCGTACACCGACTACACGCGCATGAGCGATGACGACCTGCGTGCGTTGTGGGCGTTCTTCAGCACCCTGGAGCCCAAGGCGCACAAGGTCGACGAGCTGGCGGGCATGAACTTCCCGTTCAACCAGCGGCTGCTGATGGCGGGCTGGAACTGGTTGTTCTTCGACAACCAGCCGTTCGCCCCAGAGCCGGCGCAGAGCCCTGAGTGGAACCGCGGCCGCTACTTGGTGGACGGTGCAGGTCACTGCGCCGCCTGCCATAGCCCGCGCAACGCCCTCGGCGGGCCTATCGCCAGGCAGGCCTTGCAAGGTGGCCTGGTGGGCACTTGGTTCGCGCCGAACATCACCAACGATGCGCACCTGGGGCTGGGCGACAGTACGGTGGAGCAGATCGTCGACTACCTAAAGACCGGCAGTGACGGCGTGGCCGTTGCCAGTGGACCGATGGCCGAGGCGATCGAGAACTCCACCCAGCACCTGAGCGATGAAGACCTGCGTGCCATTGCGGTGTATCTGAAATCGTTGCCCGGTGCGCCGCAGCCTGCGCCTGCCGCGCTGGCCACAAGCGATGCGCGCATGCAGCACGGAGGGCAGGGGTATGAAGTGCATTGCTCAGCCTGTCATGGCACGGAAGGGGAAGGTGTCAGCCACATGATCACAGGCTTCGCCGGTAACAAGGCAATCCTGGCAGGCAACACCGACACCCTTACCAGCGTGGTGCTGGCCGGGGCGCGGGCGGTGCACACCCACACCTATGTCACCGGCGCGGGTATGCCGGCGTTCGACTGGAAGCTCAGCGATGGCGAGATTGCCGACATCCTCACCTTTGCTCGTAACAGCTGGGGCAACAGCGCTCCGGCGGTGACGACCGAGGAGGTGGCGAAGATGCGCAAGCAACTCGACCTGCCGGCACAGATGCGCGCCAGCGTTCAGTAAAGAACTGTGTAGGTCTCTTCGCGGTACGAGCCTGCTCCCACGGCTCTGTGCAAACCTAGGCTCGCCCCGCGAAGAGGTTGCAACAGGCGAATCCAATAACAAAGAGAATCCCATGCTCACCTTCAATTACCGGGCTCTGCTCGCCGCCTTGGCGTGCACCTCAACGGCACATGCCGCCGAACCCTTCGCCAGCGATTCTGTCTGGGCCTTGGGCGACTGGAGTGGCGCCCGCAGCGAACTTGCGCAACAAGGCATCGATTTCGAATTCGCCTACGTCGGCGAAATCGGCGCCAACCTCGGCGGTGGTTACAACAACGACCGCACTGCCCGTTACAGCGACCAGTACTCGCTGGGTGCCCGCTTGGACCTGGAGAAACTGCTTGGCTGGCACGCCGCGCGCCTCCAGCTCACTGTCGCCAACCGCAACGGTGACAACATCTCCAACGACCGTGTCGGCGACCCGCGCGTCGGCACCTTGAGCTCGTCCCAAGAAGTCTGGGGCCGCGGTTCCCACTGGCGCATGACGCAGTTGTACTACCAGCAAGCGTTCCTTGACCGGCGCCTGGACATCAAAGCCGGTCGTTTCGGCGAAGGCGAGGACTTCAACAGCTTTGACTGCAACTTCCAGAACCTGACCTTCTGTGGTTCGCAGGTCGGCAACTGGGGGGGGATCTGGTACAACTGGCCGATCACCCAGTGGGCGCTACGGGTCAAGTACCAGCTCACCCCCGAACTGTTCGCGCAGATCGGCGCCTACGAGCAGAACCCGTCCAACACCGAGAACACTAACGGTTTCAAGCTTAGTGGCAGCGGTACCCAGGGCGCGGTCCTGCCGGTAGAGCTGGTTTGGACGCCACGCATGGATGGATTGCCGGGTGAGTACCGCGCGGGCTATTACTACAGTACCTCCAACGCCCGTGATGTGTTGAAGGACAGCAGCGGCGAGCCGGCGGTCATCAGCGGCGCTGCGTACCGCAGTGCCTCGAGCAAGCACGGTATCTGGCTCGGTGCGATGCAGCAGGTGACCCAGCGTGCCGGTGATGCTTCCCGCGGCTTGACCCTGTTCGCCATGGGCACCGCCCATGACCGCAAGACCAGCAAGGTTGATCACTACCTGTCGGTGGGCGCGATCTACAAAGGTCTGTTCGATGCGCGGCCCAAGGACGACATCGGCATTGCCATCTCCGAAGTGCACGTGAACCCGGCCTACCGCAACAATGCGGCGCTGACCAATCTGGTTAACGGTATCGAGGATTATGACGATCCGAACTACCTGCCGGTGCAGCAAACCGAGTACAACGCCGAGCTTAATTATGGCCTGCATGTCACAGACTGGTTGACGGTACGTCCGAACCTGCAATTCGTGCGGCATCCCGGTGGTGTGAAAGCGGTGGATGATGCTTGGGTAGGTGGGCTGAAGGTTCAGGCTACGTTCTGATTCAGTTTCAGCGCAGTTCGATTACAGGTGAACGCGGCAAATCCAATAACGCTTTGCCGCTCATCATCGCGTGACTTTGCGGACAGCGATGACGCGCCCGGTGTTTGTGTTTGATGTGGCCAATGGTGGCAGACCTGTATTGAGGCGAGCGTGCATGTCAGAAACTTCCTCGAGCGAACCTGGCTGGAAAGACGCCACCCTTGAGTATTTGAGTTGCCTTCCGGTAGAAGATTGGCCGACCCAGCGCGAACTTGCCGATCGCTTGTCAATCAGCGAGTCCTTCTATCGTCAACAGCTGAGGCTGGAAGGGGCATCCTTCAAAGCGTTGAAAGCACAGATACGCTTGAACAGGGCTGTCCATCTGCTGCGCAGTGGCTGTTACGGCTGCATTGGTGAGGTCGCAGATGACTTGGGTTTTTGTGACGAGCCTTCTTTTCGCAGGACGTTCAAGCGCTGGGCGGGGTGTTCTCCGGCTGTCTACCTCATACGCAGAGCGGCCCTTTGAGCAGTACTGCCGCATGCGCAGGCGTCGAACCTGGCAACCCGTCTGCCTTTTACCTCCGTTAGCGAAGAAGAATTCTTCTTCCCAGATTGGCGTAGCAGTGCGTCCAGACCTGCGGATGGTGAGGCCAAGGTCTACGCGTGCATACTTGGCGCCGTCGAACAGCGCCTATCCCCCGTTGGATATCCTCTTCAATACCTGAAAAAGAAAGCGTCGAAGAGCATGCCCTTTGACGCTGAGGTGCAAGAAACCGTAATTCGTGGTTCCGGATTCGTTCACGAAGGCCAAAGCCCAATCGATCAATCAAGCCGGTATTTCGACTTTAGGCACGAGCAGGCCGTTGTTACAGCTGATTGCTCGGCACGACTACCACCGTTTGAACGACGGTGGATTGCTGAGCCTCCACAGACCAGGTGAAAGGCTCACTCATCATCAAAGCGGGGATACAATGCGGGTCGGATTCGGGCCTACGTGTGTCCGGTATCACCTGCTTGCTGTTCTGGCCGGTGTTTAGCCTAGGCGGCTTTGCGTTGTCGAGGGCTCGCGCCGGTCCGGCCGATCGGGTAGAGGTGCACCAGGTGCTGTTGAATCTAACGCTCAATGCATTCGAAGCCACGCAGCTGGTTTAGGGGCGCATTGTGCGCACCACCGCCCGAGATCGTGGTGGTAGAGCGCGAGCGGTTTCTGGGTGGCAGCGGCTCATCTGTTAGGGCTACGGGTGATCATCAGCAGGCGGCGCGTCGCTCGGCGCGCCCTCGCTGGACGGTTCAATAGACAACAATTGGCTCGCACGACTACCCAGAAGAGAGCCCGCCTGAAAGTAGCCCATCACCGTGCTGACACTGCGGTGCTCGGTCATCGCCATGACCTCGCCGAGCGGCACGCCCTGGCGGCCGGCCTCGGTGACAAAGCCCGAGCGCAGGCTGTGCGCCGCCCAGTCGCCATCGAGCCCGGCGAGTGCCGCGCGGCGCTTGACGATGCGCGCCACCTGATCGCCTGACAGCGCCGAGCTACCGACCGCGCCGCCCCGATACAGGCGGCGAAACAGCGGTCCGCTCGCGGCCGGTGCGGCTTCGAGCCAGGCGTTCAGTGCCTGCGCCGCCGGCCCCTCCAGCGGTTTCTCACGACGCACACCGCCCGTGTCGGTCTTGGTGACCCCTAGTGCATACAGCCAGGTGTCGGCGTCCAGCTGACGCAGGTCCTCAACCTGCAGGCCGACTAGCTCCGAGCGGCGCCGACCGCCACCACTCCAGGCAAGCAGCAACAGGGCGCGGTCGCGGATCCCACGCAGTCCATCGGTGCAGGTGGCGAGCATGGCCTGTAGTGGTTCGCGCACGATGGCGGTTTTCTTCCTCACCGCCATCCCTCGACGTGCCTGCGCCTTCCGGGCTTCGCGCAACAAGGTCTTAACCGCCGGCGTATCACCCGGACTGTCCCAACTATTGAGCCGGTGCCACTTGGCCAACACTGCCAGGCGGTGACTGACCGTACTGAAGGCTAAAGGTCCGGGCTTGCCCTTGACGCCGGCAGCGACCAGTGCGCTATCCATGGCTAGCGGTAACAGGTGACTCCAGCCGCCGTCCACGTCGGGGCGAGCCAGGTGATCGACGATGAACTGCACGGCGACCGCGGACGGCAGTCCCCCATCGCCGAGCGCCTGACCATAACGCAGTTGCAGCCAGGCAGACCAATAGGTGAGGGCGCTCTGGTAGCTGCGCACGGTATTCGCGGCGGTTCCGGCGGCAATGAAGGCCTCGGCGGCCGCGCGGGCGTCATGCGCCAAGGCATCCAGCGTCAACGGGACTTTCGCCGTGCTTTCAGGAACAACTGTATTATTCATTACGTTCAACGTATTATTAATTAAGTTTTTATTGGGTTAGGTCGGATAAACCTAATTTATCAGACCTAATATAGCGGAGGGCAGGGCATGGCGGTAGGCGTACCGGAAAATGACGTGTTTGCGGCGGCCGATGCGGTGCTGGCCCGCGGCGAGCGGCCTACCGTAGAGCGCGTGCGGCTGGAACTCGGGCGCGGCAGTCCGGCGCGGGTTGGCGCCTTGCTGGATCAATGGTGGGAACAACTGGCCGGTCGCCTGCGCGGCGAAACGCGCCTGCCGGATCTGCCGACGGAAGTCGCGCACGCGTTCGTGGCCATCTGGCAGCAGGCCATCACTCTGGCCCAGGGCGTGACAGAGCAAGCGTTGGCCAGCCAGCGCCAGGTCCTAGCCGAGGAGCGCGAAGCACTGAGTGCACTGGAGGCTCGTGCCCGCCTACAGGTTGCCCAGGCGCGGCAGCAGAAAGCTGAGGCCGTCACTGCACAGCAGGGTGTCGAAACTCGCCTAGCTGACCTGGATCAGTTGCTGGTTCAACGCCAGGCGCAGATCGACGACCTTCGCCGCCAGCGGGACGAACTCCAGGCGGAGCGCGATGATGGCCACCACCAGGTGCTTGAGCTTCAGCAACAGCTGCTCGACAGTCGCGAGCAGGCGGAGCGAGCGCGAGACGAACAGCAGCGTTACACCCGTGACGTCGAAGACCGGGCCTATCGCGAAATTGATCGGGCCCGCGAGGAAGGCAAGACGCTGGGCACACAACTCAAAGACGCTCAGGGCCGGCTCAGTGCGGCCCAGCAGAGCGCGGAAGCGCATCAACTGGCCTTAGCCGATGCCCGGGAACAGGCTCAGCTGGTGCGCAGCCAAGCTCAGTTAGCGACCATACAGCTGGAGCAGACTCAGCAACAAGTAAGGATCACGGGTGAACAGGTTAATACCCTGCAAGCTGAATTGCAGGCAATGCGCGAAGAATTGGTCGCAACCCGTGAGCGGGCAGTCGCAGCCGAAGCCCGTGCTGAGGCGCTGGCCAGCCGCCCCCGGCGCTCAGTGAAAGACCGCGGGTGATTCACAGCATGCGCAATTAGTCCGGTTCAATGTATTGGAACCTTTCACCTACCAGGCGGCTACCTCTCGCCGCCAACAGTTGGAGTAGAGTAGTTATCGTCTGCAAAAAAGACCCTGTGGCACTGGCTGTCTACCAAACCTGGCCTGCTCCTGGCCCTGATACTCAATGTTACTCAGAGCTGGGCTACATACCGCTTCTTCGGAATTGATGCTTCCGCGATGGCGTACCTGATGGGTGCTTTTACCGTCTTCATCTTTTTAGTCGACAACCGCGACGACCGCTTTCTCAAAGGTTTCTTTCTGATTTCGTATGGCGTGATGATCCAATTTTCCTACGATTTGGTATTTAAACACGCATTAGAAGGCTCGCACTGGGTAGGTAACGTCAAGATGCTGCTGATGATGATCACTATCGGTTCCACCGGGGCAGGCGGCAGCCTGATCGCCACGCACAGTGACCGCAGTTCAACCGACGTGGAATCCACTGCCATTCACTCCAATGGTGAGGCAACTTTCTGTCGACTTGGCACACTTGAACGTCAGGTGCAGGGGCTGGATCGCAAACTGGACCAATGATCAAACGGGCGGGACTGGCGAACGCTTGCCTGTTGTTCGCCGGGCTGATGCTAATCATCTTGCTGTTAGCACGCTGAGTCAGTGCGCAAATGTCGCTGCAATCGGAGGCACAATCGCGCCGGGGCTGTGAGTCAGTCCGCCTCAGCACGCCCACGGGGAAACTCAGATGGCTAGACGGCGTTTGAAATCCTCTAGCCAAGTCTTGGCCATTGCCGAATAGGGCGCTTCTGGCGCAGCTGCGGCCTTCAGTTCCTGCAGCATGCGGTCACGTAGCAGCCGCAGCCGGATGGCAACACCGGCTGCGGGCGTTCCTCGTAGCTGGAGCGCGGCATCCGGCGCCTCCAATGCGTCGATCGACGTGGCCAGGTCAATGATGAGGTCGCCAAGGAATTCCATGCTACGCAGCACGCGATTGCGGTCTTGCAGCAGCTTAAGACGGTTCAATCCGTACACCTGGATTGAAACTGCACCGCGCTGTTGCTGCTCTGGGGAACCGGTTGGCACGATCAAACCCGTGGGGTGCGCGGGATCAACGCTGTACAGCAGATGAGCGGTTGGATCGTCATTGCAGGGGTTGAGGAGCAATGGCTGTTCCCGGGAGAAGTCCGTACCTTCCGCGGTAGTTCTTACCCCACCAGCGGCCAAGGGAAAGCTGTTTTTCTTTCCTGCTTGGGTCAACGTCGGAGAGGTGCTGGCGGCCAAAACGGCCAAGCTTGAGGACGCCTCCACAATTACCTGACCGCGCTTGCGATTGCAGTCGATGCATGATGGCAGCAGATTTTCCCATTGCATGGCGATCCACCAGTAACCGCCATGCGTTGCAGCCTCGGTGACACCCCCCTTGGGCCGATAATGCTCGATATCGACCGGTGCCGAGGCGGCATAATAGGTCTCACAGTAAGCACACTTGCCGTGAAACATTTTTTCCAAAGCACGGCGGACATCATCCCCCTTGTAGGCCGTGTACTCGAAACTCTTCTTTTTTTTGCCAACCGGCGCGGGCGCGGCGCGGTGCACGCGTACCCGCGCAAGTTCATCGCTACCGGCGGCTCCAAGTTGAAGGGAGGCGGGAGCAGGAGCACGCTGGACCTGACGCATGATCACAAGCCCTCCAATGCGGCGAGGATTTCGTCCTTGGCTTTACGCCGTAACGCATGCAATGCCTCACTGCTCGCGGCGCGTCGCCGGGCCAGGTACTCGGCGACAGCCTGCTGCACGAGCCGATGTGCCTCGCTTGAGCCGATGGGCAGGGCACCGTTTATGTCGCGTTGGAAGCCGCTCAACATCTGCTGATCATCGATACTTAAAAGTTCGCCACGGCTACGCTTGGCCATCAAGTCGGCAACATTGGCCAGATGGCGATCGGTGTATGCATCGTCGGTGGAGAGCATCTGGAAGAAATCCGAAGTGAGTAGCTGTTCGAGACGAAGCTCCGCCACCGGCGGAAGGCCAGCGATGCTTTCGATGGCCATCGGGAATTGACTGTCCAGTCGAGCCTCCGAAGTTGCGATGCGCTGCACCACTGCGACTTCACCGTCTGCCATGCCGCGCAAGCACAACGGGTCATGCGTGGTCACTATGAAGGTCATGTTCGGCAGGGCTGCGCGCAGGCGGGACATTACCTGTACCTTCCAGCGAGGATGCAAATGGGCCTCGATTTCATCAATCAAGACTACCCCGCGTGCTGCCTGGAAACTTTCGAATCCAGGATAAACTGTTGGACTCATCAGCCCTTTGAGGATGTCGCAGACCATTGCCAGCATCGACCGATAGCCAGAGGACACGGCGTGAAGCGGTGTGTGGTTGAAGCGTGTTGAACCATCCAATTCGGTCACGGTGGTGACCATGCACAATGCGCCGGTGACCGGCATGCGTTGAATGACATCGAACTCACCATCGATTGCCAGTACATCGCGCAGTGTGCGAATCACCATGTCGAAGCGATCTTGTTGAAGCCTGCTTAGCCAGGGCTCGGGATTGGAGAGCGGATGGCCGTCAAACAGGCTGCGCACATGGGTATGTGCAGTCGCACGATGGCTGGTCCGACCGTATCGACGAAAAGCACCGTAGGCAAAGACAGGGACCTGCTGGTTGCCCAGATCGCTGTCGTGGGTGGGCTGTTGCCGGTCGATGCCCAATTGAACCCAGCGTTGGTTGGTCAGTTCGATTCGAACGTGGGCATTCGCCCTCTCCCCTGACTGTTCAACGCCGAGCTGAGTAGGGTCAATTACCATGTCAGCCCAGGGTACATTGAGTGCGCTGCGTACCGCCTTAGGGACGAGGGTCAAGGCGATGGCTTCCAGAATGGAACTTTTTCCGGTGGCGTTTTCACCCAGAATGACCAACGAGGGAGCCAGTGTTCCATGGTGCTCCGCGGGGATCGCCAATGGCTCGTTAAGCCTGAGATCCAGACGTTCAATAGCTTTGAAGTTCCGAATTTGAATAGCAATCACGGCATCCTTTGCCGGGGGCAGGCGCCGGACTTGCGTGCCATGGGCGCGAAGATACGCATCCTCACGCTGCAGCAGGTGTCGCGCCTGATCCAATAGCACCGCGGCATCGGGGGTCGCAGCCCATTTGTAAAGGGCAGGACGCACGCGCTCGACAGCTAATTTCCGCCCGATGCCTTTGATCGACAGATGTTCGAGCAGGCGCCGGAGCAGCAAATACCACGTACCCCCGAACTCCAGGCTCTTGAAATCAACCAGCTGGTCAATGTTCTTGCACTGTCCTGAAGCCGCACACGTGTAAAGTGCTTCCAAGCGCCTTTGATAGACCTGATATCGCTGATCGCGGCGCTCCGAGCGGTTGAGATCGAAGATCGCAATGGTTTCCTCGCCACGGATTGTGCCTGCCAGCAATTCACCGTTGAGTGTAGGGATCAGGTGCTTGGCAAATTGTCGCTCCTGTGTTGGATCCAGCAGCAAGGGCTCCTCTTCGGGCAAGCCAAAATGCCAAAGCCCATCGCCGCTGCTGACATACTCTTGGACTTGGTTCACTGCTGGTGGCCGGCAGCGTGCTCTGCGAACTGGAAACTGCGGCTCAATCGGCGTGCAGCCGCGACAGATGGGCAGCAGGTTCTGCCACGCATCGGCAAGCCAGAGGTAATAAAGATGCGCGTCACTGGAGCGCGCAACTGGCAGCGCGTTACCTGGCGGACGGAAGCGATGAATGACCAGCGTAGCGCTGGCTTCACAGAAAACGCAGCGCTGTCCGCTCATGTCGGCCAGCGCTTCCAGCAGGTGCGGCTCTTCCGGGCTAAATCCGATGGCCGGCACGCTGGTTTGCGCCCGTCGCTGAGGCTCCAGCTGCCAAAACTCCAGCATCGCTTTTCGCGACGCCTGGGCTTGGGGGGAGCTGAGAGCGGCTGGAGGAGTCATGGGGCGGTCAACGTACTGCATGGTCGACCTCCAATACCGGGGAGAGGAGGGTGCTGGTCCGATTGAGACGACGCGCAGCGTGAGCGACCTCCTCGATGCGCCATGGTTGCATATCTCCGTCAGTGGTTGCCCGGCTGACAGCACACGCACGCATGTAGGTGCAAAAATGCTGAACCGGGTGTTTTTCGGCAAGTTCGAGAATCGCACGGTAGGTGATCTCAGAAGATTGCTCTTGGAGCATGCCGAAAAGGCGTTCGCGCGCGTCCTGAGCATCATCACGTACCGTTGGGGAATACACCCCGCCTCCGGCCCGATTAAGGTCGTTCTTCACTCGGATGACGCTGTGCATCAGGAGGTACAGCTCTTTCAGGTAAGTTGGACTGTTGAAGCCGCCAATGCTCAGGACTGCATCACGTCGACCTCCCAAT
This sequence comes from Pseudomonas sp. NBRC 111140, assembly GCF_001320885.1. NCBI lineage: Bacteria > Pseudomonadati > Pseudomonadota > Gammaproteobacteria > Pseudomonadales > Pseudomonadaceae > Pseudomonas > Pseudomonas sp. NBRC 111140. The sequence goes on along the minus strand of NZ_BCBQ01000001.1, from coordinate 61,980 downwards.
AGCTCTACGCTGAAGGTCTCGCCGAAGCGCTCGGCAGCAGCTCGGGATAACTTTCTCAGGGCTGTTTTCAATGCCGGAAGCGACAATGTCGGGTCGGCGTCGGTACGGACCGCGTACCAAATGGGCAATTGGTCGCCCGGCGTCGCAGGGTTGCTGATCTTGTCAAACGCCAGCCCGGCGATCTCGGCCGCTGGTAAGTTGTCATTACCGATGATGCGCCGGCTGTAGCGCAGGCATTCAAGGTTCAGTACCTGATGGTTCATCAGCCATTGCTTAAGCAACGGTGCCAGCGTTGAATGCAGTACGGGCGCGTGATAGACCACATCGTGCAGGACATAGAAAGAACGCTGCTCCGGCTGGCTGGTGGACAATTCCCATTCAATTTCGCGGTAGAAGAATGCGGTCGCCTCAGGCAGGTGCTGTCGACAGAAGCTATCCAACCAGAAAGGAAAGCCATTGAGCTCAAAGAGCGCGTAGCGCAAGGCCGACTCCGCTTCCCGCGCGTCTAATTTGGCAATGTGTTCATGGTTCTGCAGTTCAATAGCGAGGCCAGTCAACCCGAACATCACCGCAGCGGGAATACTGTTCGGCTCTGCGCCTTCTGAGCGTAAAGTGGGTTGGTAGGCCCGCCAGAAAGCGATGGCTGCATCCCGATAGGCTTCGGCAACCGCCAGGCCAAACTCCGGGATCAGTGCGCTCCAATCACTGCCATCGAGCTGCGTGGACGATCCGGAGCCATCACGAATATGCTCCATCAGATGAAACTGAAAGTTACTCACCTCGCTCGGTTGTAAGCCAGGCGGGTGACGCACTAGATCGGGATCGGCTTTCAGGCGCTCGATGAAGTGCGTCCACTGAGTGTTTTCTCGCTTTTGCTGCCGTGCATGCTGACGACGGTATTTTCTTTCCTGCTCCTGAAAGCGCACCAGGGTGGGGTCTGGTATCGGATTGAGCAGTGCCTGCAAGGTTTCCTGCAAGGGTTTATGGCCATGGGTACTGGCCAGTAATTGTTCACGCCAGAGTGGTGGCTTGTCATGCTCATTGAAGATGCGATAGGCCCTCGCCAGCGCGACAAGCTGATCATCTTCTAGCGGACGCTGCCGCACCCAGCCCAACACCCTGGGGAAGCTGTCCGCATCAAATGCCCAAAAGTGCGATGAACATTCAGCCGGCCAGTCGTCCTTGAGACTCTGCCCTCCGCGTGCCCGCTGCGCGCGGCATTTCGCGATGCACCACCAGAACAATGCGTCGTTCAGGTCTGGCCACGCAGGAACCAAGGTCGTCAATGCGCCTTTGATGTCACCCAGTTCGCTACCGAACCATCGCATCGCAAGAATACTCAGGGTCGTGGAGGAAATGGCGGCTGGAGCCCGCCTAGCGACCAAGTGCTCTACGCATCGCAAGGCGATTGGCATTAACCAGTAGTGCGCTTTCGAAAGCTCGCACTCCCCACGGTCTAGATGCGGCTTTTTCTGGAGGTAAGTCAGCAAACCGCTGGCAAACGCGTGCAAGTCTTCGGTTGATGTGGGTTCTGCACATCCCGCCAAGCGGTTGACGAAATCCGTGAGGTTGCCAGCGAGTCCACTGGAGTCGTAACGCTTGTAGCCCACTGATCGGGCAAGTGTTTCCAGAATGAGGGCAATTGAGACCTTCTTTGGCGGTGCATACGCGACCAACTCAGCAAAGACCGCGCGGGGTATTTCCCCCTCGCTGCCCAGAATGGCCCGCCAAAGCTCGTAGAGGCGCTCGTTGTCCGCCAAGCATCCGATTGCGCGAACTGCAACCAGACGAGCATAGTGACCGCGTTGTGGATCCGCAGCAATACGGCCTAGCGGCGCAAGGCTCTGAGTCATCTTTCCTTGCCACACCAGGCGTCCCAAAATGAACATCACCCGGTCATTTTCGAAATGCTCTTCGATGAGCTGGAGTGTGAAGGGTTCCAGCTCGGGGGTGGCAATTCGCACGATTGCACTGTTATCCAGCCCTCTGAGCGACGCATGCGGGTCTGTGATCTGTTCAATTACCCGTTTTAGAGTTGCCTCGCGCTCAATGAGGGGCAGCGCTGCGGCGTCTCCGCCCTCTACGACGACTTCTGGGTAGTGCGCAATGACTCGCTCACGGATGCGTTCGTCGAATAAAACCAGCCAAGGCAGGAGAGGGCGCAGGCGTGCACTCAGAACCGTCAGCCCATAGCGTGAGCGAAACATCCAGTTCTCGATTTCGTTGCGATTAGTGTCGGTACCCAGTTGCTGGTGGATCCAGCGCGCGGCGAGTAATTCACGCACCTCGCGATGGCGGAAACGCACCTCTCCGTAGACCGGCTCCCCAAAAAGCCCGCTGGTAAGCAGAGCATGGAGTTCGGCCGCAGACCATTCGGGCAGCAACACCATCGGGTCGATGCCTTCACCGGTTGTTGTAGCTTGCAATCGCAGGTTAGCGACGCCAGTCAGGACTACCGCGATGGCAAGCAAATGGGCGCCGTTCCGCAGACGTGTGAGCGTTAGCGAAGGTGTACCCAATTCTGCCTGGATTAACTGCCGGGTAACACTTTGCTCCAGGATGTTCAGCCGACTCCCCAACACCTGATCGGTTTTCCAGGCGTGGATCAGGTCGCGCAAGTCGAACGGTAGTTGTGCCAACGTGAACAGATTACTGCGTTCCAGTTCGTGCAAGAACGTCGAGCTATTCGGCACTTCGCTGCACTCAGCGAAAGTCCGGATGTCCTCGGCCGATAACGCGGTCATTTGGTAAACGTTGAGTGTGGGAAGAGGCTCTCCGTTGGTGTGCGCGGTAAACCGTTGTGAAGTGACTTGGTCTGCGATCAGGCTGACACTGGGCTCTTCTTGTTCACCCTCAAGCGTGATCATGTCAGCGTGAAACGGCAGAATTGCTTCAAGCAGTGTACGGTCTCGCTGCGGGCGCCAGGCATACGGGCGGCTCGATACATAAATGTGCGCGCGATTGCAAGCCAATCCCACTCGACTGGCAAAATTGCGCAGTGCTTGTTCGAATACCCGCGCCGCTGTGAGGCGAATTTCATCCACAGAATCGAGGAAGAACCAACCTTCATCGGAACTTGCTAGCCAGCTGATGAATGCCTCTGCCGACCCTACTTCGAAAGCCTGCTCAAATTGCTCCGAGAGGTCTTCGATACGGATAAAAAACGCAGCTTTACCCTGGTCTTTCAGTCGCCGTGCGGCCCCTTCCAACTCGTAGGTTTTCCCGGCACCAGCTTCGGCGAGAATGACCACACGGTATTCGTCGAATAACTGTGCCCATGTCTTGACGTCAGACGAAGCGCTTGCGAGCAACAGTTCTCCAAGTGGAATATCGTCCTTCTGATAGGTTTCCGGGACAAGGCGGAAACCCCGATTGAGTGGTACCTGGGGCATATGGCATCCCTGCAATGAAGGTTCAAAATTTTCTTAGCGGTGTGCCTTATCAGTTGGCTGGCATTTCGCCGTGCGCCCGTGTGATTTTGAGGTATGAGCGCAAATGGGGCCTAGCCGCCGACTCTGCATCAAGCCCGCGAAGCTCGGTCCGACGGATTTCACCGTTCGGTAAATAAACCAGAAGGATGTCTTCGCACACCTCGTACTCCGCGTAGTGGGTAACGCCTTCATGGATCAAAGAGAACTGCTGCACCATCCGACTCCTGATGAAAATAGAAGAGCGCTAGCGTACGCTCGCTGCAACTCAACACGATTGGACCGGGCGACGCCAACAAATCAGGCCAGCCCTCGTCGCAACGCAAATGGCCACTATAGAGAGTGGTATCGCGCCCGAGAAGCTCCGCTCTGCTGCAAATCTGCTCAGCGCCAGGTGGAACGAGGCGTAACCGACCGAACTGTTCCAGGGAGGACTATGGATGGTTGCTCAACGCCCAAGGTCCGACGTGCGGGCTCACTTTTTTCCCCAAGAAGCGATTGCCGAAGTCTTTCTCACGCTTCTTCATTGCAGAGCGAAGATGAGAGCGATTTATCTCATAGTTGATCAATCTTAGCGTTCGCTCCGTCGGCGGCAGATCAGCGCCCATTTGGTCAACGGCCAGCCAGGTCCATGCACGACGGTCTGCCGAAGCGCAAAACAGTAACCATGCTCCATACGCTGATTCAGCATCAGCGGCGCTCCAGTAGACCTCCCACCAGTGACGAGCGCAGGCTTCAGTATGGCGCAGCAACGCATTGTCGCTAGAGCGTGTAGTTGGTTGATCAACAAACCCTTCTGGCCAGTTGAGATCGGTAGGCAGACGGTTGCCGCAACTAAACCCTTGCAGGCGAGCCCCACGCTGCTGCCGCCAGGCCAACGGCGAGCTCAGATCGGCTTGAATAACAGTGGACAGCCATGCGTGTCCCTGATTGGTGTAGGCACAGATGCTGAGGTCCAATAGCCCAGCGTCGGTGTTGGTTGCCTTGATATCGAGCACTGCATCCAGCAGGGCTTGCGCGGCCGGCGACGGAGGCACGCGAAACAGCAGGTGCAACAAGTCGGGGACTTCGGCTTTGCCGAGGAAGCGGGTGCTCATGTTCTGGTGTAACTGCAACCAAAGCGACGCTGCACGATTTGCATCCCGATGAAATAAGGCCTCGCAAAAAGCCAGATAGAAACCCTCATTTAAACGAACGCGGCGGAGGAAGTCAGTGGAACTGTCGGCCGTGCCACTCAACCACCGGTTGATCACTGCGGGACAGTGGTCGATGATCACAAGAAAATCGGCAGCGTCGAAGTCCTGCAGGTAGAACTGCGCACCGCGCCGGCGGGCGTCTCTGACTCGCTCAATGGTGCTGTCGATTGCGGCTTGTCGCGCCGCTACCTGGGCTTCGGAGTTCGCAGCCATCATCTGCTCAAGCGACAGATTGGCGGAGTCTAAGGATTCAGTGACCGAGAAGCAGGTGGGGGACTGCTCTCGATCTTCCAGACGCACGGACAGCGTGTACGGGGAGGGTGCACTGTCATGGGCCGTCAACTCTAGCACCGTCGAAAGTAACTCGCTAACCATATGCGAGTCTGCGGCAGTCGCTTCTCGCTGGTTCAGCGCTTGCAGCAGCAGCCATGGAGCAGTTTGCTGGCAGACCTGATCAAACGGCCAAGCAGTGGAAGCTGCCAGCACGGCCAATGAGCCCCAGTGCGAGGCTTCAACTGCGTCTTCGTGGTGCCATTGCCACTTCGATTTTCCTAAGTATTGCCCGAGGCGTGCTGCGTTCGACCGATAGGCTACCTGGAGAAGAGGGGTGCGCGCATTGCCTTCGGTAACTGCCAGCTGATGCTCCAACCAAGTCCAGTCAAGCGCACGAAGGTTGGGCTGCAGACTGAGCACGGCCAGTAGGTCATTGATGTGTTTTTCCGAGCCGAACCGGTAACGTAGCAACAGCTTACTGATTTCTCCAGGCGAGAGCGGCATGACCGCTTTCAGCATGTCGGTGTAGAACACCGGCAGTGCCGCATCAATGACCATCTCCGCTTGCCGGTAAGCAGAAAGCCCTGACATTTCCATGGTCAGTAAAAGGCTGTCGATTGCCATCTCGTCATTGTCTGTATAAGGTCTCTGGCCGCGAGCTTCAGACCGGGCCCGGCGAACGGCAGCTGCTGCGTAAGCGCTGTTCTCGGTGAACAACAGTCGCTCTCGTTGAAAGGCGGCCAGGGCCAGGTACAGTTGATCGGCCGGTCTGGCTGGCAAGGACGCGAGCTTTTCCCGCTGCTTGGCCACCAGTGCGTGCGGGGCGACGCGGGTCATCGCAGCCAGTGACCGCTCGAAAAAATGGTCGGTAGGGGTTGGCGCACGCTGGTTATCAAGCTCCAAGACCTCAATCGCTGCAAGACTGTCTGCTGCCTCGTCTTCAAATGCGGCTGGCACAGTGAAGGCGGGATCTGTCCAAAACAGCTGTGCGCGGTCGACACGCGTGCGCATGGGCAAGCTGTGATCCAGCAGCACCTGGGTGCTGTGTTGCCGCAGCAGCGGGTAAAAGCTTCGGCCCGGATCACGGAGGTAATCCTGTTCGTAATCGGCCTTGTCCAGTGATGGATTGCGCTGCGTGGCCAGGCGTTCATGCTGCTCAACACCCGACAACCAGAGCAATAACGCCGAACAGCGTGCGCCTAGTTGAGGGTTAATGCCTGGTTCGTAGCGCCAGTAGCAGATCCGGTCCGCCGCTGTCTTAAGCTCATTGGCTGTATTGAGAAAGTCGACGCCGTTGAGCAAACACAGCCACTTGAGTTCGTCCCAGATCTCACTGCGACCGCGGATCGCCAAGTTCAAGGCCGCGAGCTCAAATAGCGGGCGGGCATCAGTGAGCGGATAGCCTTCCAGCAACAGGGGAATCATGCTGAGGTGGTGTATGGCGGCCTGCGAAACCAGGGTAATGGATAAACCGAGAACCTTCAGCGGACCATCGATATCGACGCCCACCCTGTCCATGACACGTTTAGCTCGCGCGTCATCAGACTGTACGTGGCGTCGCTGTTCAGATTCAACGTCCCGCGATACTTGGCTAAGCCACGACTGGACGCGGCCCAGAATGGCAGCGCGGAGGGTCATGTCAGATCTTGACGTTGACCGCAGTGCTTCGACAGCCCACAAGCGTGCGGTCCGCTGTCCTGCCTCGCCTGGCCTTTCTATCGTACCCAGTAACGAATCCACCAAAGGCCCGGCGATGCGACGCAACTCGCTCGCATGCTGACTGGGTAGGTTTTGAGAGGACAACCATTCTGAAACTAACGCGGTAGATACCTTGACCGCCGTCGGCTGATCACGTTCGACCATAATGGAAACTGCGGCACGTAGAATCTCTGAGCGCTGATCCAATCCTGCGATGGGGTCGAGCCAAGTATAAGCTTCGTGCAAAATCCCTTCTTGACCAATCTCACCACATTCGTCGAGATGGTGTAGAAGCGCCATACCCAACGCATGTTGTACCAGCGGACCTGTGAGCTTCACCGCTGTCAGGGAAGATTCGACAAAGCGTGAGTCGAGGATATCACTCATGCGCTGGGCCACCTCGGACGGGCTAAGATCTGCGCGTCCCGTGCTGCAGGCCAAATCATTCAAGGTGTAGAGGCGAGGTGCTGTACGCTGCTGTTCGGCAACCGTTTGCAGCCACTGACGCCACTCCATCTCATTGAAGGACCGTCCCGCGCGATGACCAAAGCTGTCGCGCCCATACTCCCAGAGCAGCCGATGCACGGTCACCTGCCCAACATCGATCAAGCGCTCACCGAAACGAACCACTAGGCTAAATAACCGCGGCGTTTGCGCAAGTGGAACCAAATCCTCATGAAGAGCATCTCGATTTAGCCCCTCCGCAGCCAGGCGTTGATCCAATTCGCCGCCAGTTACGCCATCGTAGACGCCAACCTCGATGCGTTGTGGGGCAGACACCAGCGCACGCAGCCGATTAAGGGTCTGCTCATAATGATGCTGACGGGTTGTCAGCACTACTCGGACTCGCCCAGCGAACGTGGGAGTCTGCAGCAACGCGAGGAGGGCAGCCCATTTCACTGCTGGCTCCTGGTTGATGCCATCGAAGAAAACCAGCAGCGCCGGTTCATGCTCGGTCGGAAGTTCCAGCAGCCGGTCTATCCGCCGGTGCCAATGCTCGCGGTCGCGGGTCTGTGTGACCTCGAACATCCGTTCTGCCAGAAGACGTTTGATTGCCGTTTCAGAAATTTCATTAAACCCGGACATGGCGTTAGAAGGAATTACCAGGACCATTGGCAACGCTTCTGACTCACTGACGAGCCAGTCCAGCACCGCCCAGGTTTTACCATTGCCCTCGAGCCCCAATACAACCCCAGGTGCGTTGGTGGCGTTAGGATTTCGCCACCATTGGCCAAGGGCACTATGGCTTGCATGCCGGCGAATGGTGGTGAGACTGGCGCCGCCCGCCGCATTCTGGCCCAGGGCTGCGGTGGACACGGATGGAGAGTTCCAAAGCGCGCGTAACTTTTCAATGGCGAGGTGGCGCAATCGCTCATAGCCCGCACCCCATTGCGAGAGTTCACGTTTGAGTCGTGATAGCGTGACTGCAGCATCTCTCTGAAGCGTGGTCGCCAATACTGCAGCCGTGTCGCCGGCGTACCTGCGCACCACTTCAGGGGCGGCACTGCACAATGCGGCCAGAGCTGGGAAGCCATCGGCCTTCCAGTCGATAACAATGATCGGCACCCCGAGCTCGTCCGCTAAACCTGCAAGCTTCAGCTCTAATTGTTCAGACGCTTCGCGGGTGGCCGCGAGGATCCAGCTTTCCAGCGCAGCGTCCGTAGCCAACGCCTCCAGCACCTCACCGAGCAGTTCGCGCTCACTAAGCGGGGTGTTATCACCGTAACGCTTGCATTCGATACGCAAACGACGGTTCTGCCGACCCGAGGTTCCGGCGTCACCGCCGTGTTGAAAGCCGGTTCTTGCTACGGCAATACCGATATCTAGAAACTCACTCAGCAGTGAGGCGACCATGCGCTCAAATTGCCCAGGTGTCAGTTCACTTTGCAGAATCGTGCGCAGCTCGGCGAGATGACCTTGTGGGGTAGCGGGGCGCGCAGACATTATGGGGATAGCCTTGTTAAGGGGACTGGAAGCCTTGAGGGCATGGCCACTCATGGCATTTCCTCAGCTTATTACCAATGGCCATCACTTGGCCAGCAAGGTGTCGACTCTCTGGCACTTGCCGCGCTCGTAGGGAGGTGGTGGCACACGCTGGCGGGAATCATTTCCACTTCCGCTATGAGCGAACAAAAATTGGCTGCAAGCGCCTCGACAAGCAGGATCTGCAGGTTGCAGCTTGCTGATGGGCCAACCGGGTACTGCTGGTTATCATGGCGAATGCCTTCAACGACAACTAGAACATCCAAACATGCCAGCATCGATATCATACGCAACGCCACATCCAGCACTCTCGCACCTCTCGATCGATCAAATTTGCGAGATGCACGCCCTTTTCATGAAGGGCGCCACCGTGAGGAGCCTGTTGGCTGAGTACGGAATTGAAACCACGCAAAAGCAGCTTCAGCCGCTGCTACCTCTGCGGATCTTGAATGACCAACCATGCCCGGGTTGCGGTGCGCCGTTGCAGCAGAAATGGGCAACAAAGACATACGGTTTACCTCCGGCATCTGCAAGCCCTGTGGCCATCAGCAGCTCAGTGTTTGCACCTGTCGGTACTGCCTGCGCAAGCGACTCAAGCGTGCAAACCGAGAGTGGTCTGATAAGCGGGTGCCGTTCTCACAGCTTTGCCTCAAACACAAAATACTGCTTATGTCACTGCTGTTGAACCAGCAGGACGACATTGCGGGCGTGCGTGAAGCCAACTCGATCGGTCCTTTTGCGCCAGGCTTCTGCAGCACCGAGGGTTTCATCGGTGAGTTGTGGAATGCGGGAGCCATTGTGCTGACCCGCGCCCCCGAATGGGTAACCTCGAACTATCGCTCGGAATGGATGTATGTGCCAGAAGCGTACGGTTGGTCGAGTAATGTCAGCGCGAACACCGAAGAAGAAAAAGCGCTGACCGCCTGCGCAGAGACTCCGATACCCATCTGCAGCCTTCTGATGAACCGGAGCTGATTGCCCTCATCAGGGAATTGGCAGAACACGCTGGCTTTGCCTACCTGGAACAGCACATGGGTAAAGAGAAGCTCGAGATCAGCTCTGCGGCGGCCACGCGTAAGGTGTTGCGTTGCATGATCGAAACATTACCTTTGGCAGATATTTGCGCCATAGGGTGGCAGGCTGCCAAAAACTGCGGCAGAGCCTACACCAATAAGGTTGCTACTAGCCGAAAACATGCTGCCAACATGCTGCCCGGGCAAATGACTCGCGTTGCCGAGTCCCGAGCACTGAAATCCGACACCTGGAAAGTCGACCGAGCATTCAACCGTGTTTCTCGTATCGAGCGTGTGCTCCATGATGAACTCTTCGGCGGCCAGGACACCTTTTTCAACTGGCCGCTGGATCGCTACTGCGAAGAAGTCGTCTTGCCTCGACTGCAGAGTGGGCGGAAAGTCACACCCAGTAGAGTTCCGTCACAGACTTGCTCGCCTGTTACCGTACTGAAGGGGTGATAGTTTTTCGCGGCAATACGCTAAGGCTGGTGAAGCTACTCAAACTGCCAGCAGGTATTCGTTTCGATCAGTCAGAACTAGCAATCGCAGCCGCCATAGGTGACCAAGGGCTTGTGCTGACCAGTCCTTTCGCTTAGCGTGTCCATACAGAGATACGGGAGTTGGAGTCATCCATGTCTGTCGCTGAGTCTATTGCTAAACGGGTCAAGCGCATGAGCAGAGGCAGACCTTTTACCAAAGCTCTTTTTGCAGAGGAGGGGTCTCGCACTTCGGTTAATAAAGCACTGTCTCGAATGGCGCGCAGCGGCTTATTAGAACGCGTGGCTCGCGGCATTTACATGCGACCTAAGATAAGTGAGTACACTGGCAGGAAAGTTCGAGCTAATCCGATAACGGTCATGGAAACGGTTGTAAAGGCTAGCGGCGAGACAATTCAGATTCATGGCGTGGAAGCTGTACGAAGACTGGGACTTAGCACTCAGATGCAGGTTCTACCAACTTACTACACCAGCGGGTCGACACGAGAAATCAAGATGGGTAACGCGGTAGTTCGGCTGCGTCATTCGTCGTGGCAACGCCTCCAGCAAGCTGGGACCCAAGCGGGTTTAGCCTTGACTGCGCTGTTTTATCTTGGGAAAGAAGGAGTGACTGACCAAGTCACCGGTAAGATCCTTTGCTTGCTTAGCGCTGAGGAATACAGCAAGCTCATGGCCTGCAAGATGCCCAAGTGGATGCGTAAGGTATTGGCAGGATTTTCACGGGAATAATCAGCCACTAAAGCGGTCACAGCGTTTCAGTGCATTTACCAGGCTTTGCTCACCGCATTTTTCTGTGGGTCCTGCCAATAATCCTACTGGTTCGACATCCCGACCAGCAGCTACTGCTTTCGAAAGAAATCTTCCACTACGGCACGCATAGGATTCAGATTCTAAGATGGATTTGGCCTCTTGAATAAATTGCGCTTGGAGCTTCCATTTCGAGGTTTTGATCTTACGCCGCCCTTTCATAATATCTATCTCATCGCGGATCCCGACACAGGTTCCACAAATTCATGGAACACTCTCTGTCCTGCTTATCTCGTCTCCAAGGACCGACTAGCGCTGGAGGTCACGCTCAGCCGAAAACAGAATGTTGTAGGGGGCCAAATTCTTATCAAGATCGTCTCTCAGCGAGTAAATGGTCCCGCTTGCCACTTGATATACGAGAACGTTTGATCCGTCCTGGGGATCGGCCGCGATCCCTGCCATCGTCAGTGGCTCCATTAGCCAGGTTGATTGCTTATTGACGTGGGGAGGGGTTACCAACTGAACTTGTTCAACCCACACTTGATCCGACTGCGCATCGATGAAGTGCTTGAGTTCATGTGCATGGTACATCATCAGCATGCTTGCAAAATTTTCGCGCCCCGATTTATGCACAATCTGCATATAAAACCACGGCATTATCAGTTCCTGCTCAACGAAGCTCCACACCCTCTGCCCGGCGGGTGACGCGGGCTCGTCTGGCAGGTCGAACGCAATTTCCGCTCGCGGATAGGTAGTGAACATGGCAATCCCCCTAAAATGAACACTATAGATTGTAGCCCTATAGGATGCGATAGCGCTTCATCGTTCCTTTTGCGGGAACGTAAATTTGGAACTCAGTATCGCGTTCGGCCTTGCGCTCAAAAAGGTTCGAAACAGTAGAAATCTCACGCAAGAGGATTTCTCTACCGTGAGCAGCCGCACGTATCTCAGCTCGCTGGAACGAGGCCTGAAAAGCCCTACGCTGGAGAAAATCAATCAGCTAGCAGGAACGCTCGACGTACACCCGCTCACCATCCTCGTAGCCACATACGTCGCGCGGGATGCCGACCTGGACGTTGAGGGTCTTTTTCAGACAATCAAAGATGAATTGGCCGAGATGAGCTCTTTCCAGGACCTCGTTCAATGATGCGCTAGCGCCTATCGCTGAACCTGGGATGAGTGAGCCATGCTATCGCTAGGCATGGCGTTCTTTGAGGGTTCGGCGTGAGCAAAGGGGCAGGGCAGTAGTACATCTTTGGTTACCACCAGAGTGAGAGGCATAAGATTTCCCGGATGTGTGCCGGGATACACTGTTGACGAGCCTTGCCTGTTCCACCGGGAAAGGTGTCACTTGGTACTAAGAAAACCGCCTGGGTGTCTGCAGGTTTATCAAGCCATTCCTCGGCTAGCTACTGACTGCCAAGGATGGCATTTGCGTGTTAGAGAACCTTAGCGAGCTCGAAGGCCAGAGCACACTTTTCCGCAGTCGCGAGCAGATTACGAACAATTTCGTCGGAGCTGTGTTTGTAGTGCTTAGCGATGCAGACTGGCTCGAACCAATTCCAAGGGCAGGGTGGAGACATGGCAGACGCCAAAATCAAAAAGGTTAATTCTGACCAGGTATTACACGCAGTCTCCGAGCTAAAAAAGCAAGGGCTTGCGGTATCAGTTAGAGCTGTACGTGCGCAAATCGGCAGCGGTTCACTGACAACGATTTCTAGGCTGCTCAAGGATATTTCTTCTGCGCAAAAGCCTGATACATCCCCAGAGGAACGGCTTAGACAATTTCCCGATCGAGTCAGAGATTTGTGTCAGTCGACAGTCGTTGCAATGGCTGAGGCCGCAAGGGCCTTAACCGCCCAGGAGCGGCGTAAGCTTCAAGTGTTGGAGGATCGGCTTCAATCCCGGTGGGCTGCAAATGTCAAAGACAAAATCAGGGCTTTGAGAAGATTAGAGGTTGAGAGTAAAAGCAACGAGGAATTGCGAGCCGAGCTCAAACGGGCGAACGAAAAAATCTGGAGTGATCAAGAACTCATTAACAAGCTAACTGCGCGTGTAGCAAAAGCTGAATCTGAAAACGAACAGCTGCGGGAGCTCAAAATGAAGCTGGAGGAACGCAGAGACAACCTTGAAAGGCAATTCGAACACTTCGAGCAACATGCTCTGCAGCAGCGGCGCGCAGAAAGCCAAATGCATCTCCTTAAGGTCACAAAGCTCGAGCAGGACTTGGCGTACAGTCAGGCTCGTGTGATGGATTTATCGTTGCAGATCGTAGAAGCGTCGAAGCGTGATAGGTAGGTGCGAGGCCCGCTGGAAGGAAACATCCAAAAGGGGGCAGAAAACCTGCATTTGGATGTTTAGTACCCCAAAATTTGGATGATTACTTCCGGGTACTAGAGTTGAGGACGCTGAGTGGAGTCGTCACCTCAAATACACTATTTAACATAATATGCATTATGAGTAACCTCATATTTCAGTGCCGTACCGTGGGGACGGCCAGATGTTAAGCCAGCACAAGCTCCTCACTCATTCAAACCGTTGGCTTAATTGATCCAGGTTAAGGTTGGCTCACATTACCTTGAGTAAAATGCGAGCTCCGCACCCTCACGGGGAATCTGGCATGACGATCATCGTAACCGGCGCCGCGGGATTCATCGGCAGCAATCTCGTTCAGGCACTCAACCAACGCAACGAGACCAATATCATTGCCGTCGACGATCTGACCGATGGCGACAAGTTCAGCAACCTGGCCGACAGTGAAATTGCCGATTACCTGGACAAGGACGATTTTCTCGACCGGTTCGGTCGCGGCCAGTTTGGCAAGGTGCGCGCCGTTCTGCACCAGGGTGCGTGTTCAAGCACCGTCGAAGGCGACGGTCGTTTCATGATGGACAACAACTACCGGTTCAGCCGTGAGTTGCTGACGTCTGCACAGCACCAGGAAATCCCGCTGCTATATGCATCATCGGCCGCCGTATACGGCGCAGGACGCATCTTTAGCGAACAGCGTGAGTGTGAACGCCCGCTGAACGTCTATGGCTATTCCAAGTTTCTGTTCGATCAACAGGTGCGCCGGCAACTGACGGCGGCTCGCAGCCAGGTCGTCGGCTTGCGTTATTTCAATGTCTACGGGCCCCATGAGCAGCATAAAGGCCCGATGGCCTCAGTGGCCTTACACTGCTTCAATCAGTACCAGGCTCGCGGAAAAGTCAGCTTGTTCGGTAGCTATGGGGACTTCCCCAGCGGTGGCCATCTGCGGGATTTCGTCTCTGTTGAGGATGTGGTCAAGGTCAATATGTTCTTCCTTGAGCGACCACAACTCAGTGGCATATTCAATGTTGGCAGTGGTCGTGCCCAGCCATTCAACGACGTTGCTCTGGCTGTGATCAATCGGCTGCGCGAACGGCAAGACCTACCCCCTTTGTCGCTTGATATGGCCTTGCTTGAGGGGGTACTGGAGTACAGCGAATTTCCTGATCATTTGCGTGGCAAATACCAGTGCTACACCTGTGCCGACCTGGAGCGCTTGCGCGCTGCTGGTTACAAGGCGCCTACATTGACAGTCCAGCAAGGCGTGGCCCGCTACTGTGACTGGTTGCAGGGTAACCAAAGCCCGCCGCCCGCTCCTTTCAAGCAAGCGGCGGCAGCTTGATGTTGCGTATTTGTGTGGTTGGCAGATGCTTTTACCTGCTTTGGTGCGATTTATTGGTGAATTATTGACGATAACTACACTAAATAGTCATTTAGCGTAGTTATATAAAAGGTCAGGTTAATGCCTGCACTTTTTCTTCAGGCCAACCCACCAAAACGCTTGTAGAAGCTCTCGTTCACATCCGGCAATGGTCCGTCTGCGGTTTCCAGCGCAGCGTTCAACCATTCCTCTGCCTTGGCAAACACCAGCCGATAGAGATTGCGGCACAGTTGTCGCGCAGCCCTTCCCTCCCAGTCCCCTGGCAGCAGCTCGTCCGGTAGTTGCGGGTCGCGCAGCAGCAGGCGGCGGTACTCGTGTATCAGCAGTGTGCGTGCAAGGAAGCAATCTTGCGCATCCAGCAGTTGTTGCTCTTTCAAACCTTGCCACAGCGGCCTGAACAGCTGGATGAACTCGCTGTACTGCTCCCCCAGCTCCTCGATACGCCAGCTTTCTCGCACTTGAGCGCGCATGGCCTTGGACGCGAGAACCTCCTGGGTGTGGGTTTCGAAGACGATGCTGTCGTCACTGGCTTCAAGGTCGCGCAACGTGGCAGCCAGGTCGGCACGGTCAGCCCTTGGGCAGCCCAGCAGGTTCGGAGCCATGACGCCGAACCCCTGCCATTCCAACTCTTCACGCAACGCCTTGCGCTTGCCAGCCTCGAGTTGTGACAGTAACACCAGCGTCCAGGCGCCGTCCCAAGCGGGTTGGCTCTGGCTGTAGACGCGTTTGAAGGCTTTTTCGAAACGTCGGCGGCCAGTGCCCGTCAAGCTGTAGTAACTGCGCCGGCCAACCTTTTCAGCGGTAAGCCAACCTTCTTTGGTCAGGCGAAAGATCGATGTGCGGATCAGCCGTTCATTGATGCCGATCGGCTCCAGCAGATTGATCAGGCTACCTAGCCAGACTGTCCCGCCGTGGGGCTCGATGGCATCGCCGTACAACGTGATGATCAGAGAGCTGGCGCGAATCGGCGTCTGCTCCTGAAAGCGGGTAATCAAATTGTTCAGTGGGGCAAGATTGCTCATGGGCGAACTGTGCGCGGAGAAAGCACCGACTATACCTGTGCGGCGGGCCGCCTGGCCATGGCGTGTCACTGCCAGGTTCATGCGCTTGCCTGGCCCTTGGGCCTGACACCGGAGTCTTCCATGCGTGGGCGCCCCGGTTCTGCCTCGGCCAGCGGCGGGCATTCGACCATGCTGTTCATGCAACGCTGCGCCAGATGCTGGTACTGCGCGGTGCCGCGCTGCTTCCAGGCCAGCTCCTGATCGGTCAATGGGCGCTTGACCTGAGCCGGCGAACCCATCACCAGGCTCTGCACGGCACATTCGAAGCCGGCCTTGACGAACGCTGTGGCCGCAACGATGCAGCGTGGCGCTACGTGGGCGCCATCCATCACCACCGCGTTCATGCCGATCAAGGCGTCCTCACCCACGCGACATCCGTGCAGCACGGCACCATGGCCGACGTGCCCATTGCGCTCCACTACGGTGTCACCGCCTGGGAAGCCATGCATCACGCAGGTGTCCTGAAGGTTGGCGCCCTCCTCTAGCACGATGCGGCCAAAATCGCCCCTCAGCGACGCCAGAGGGCCTATGTAGCAACGAGGGCCAACGATGACGTCACCGATCAGGACCGCGCTGGGGTGCACGTAGGCTGTGGGATGAACCACGGGCGTCAGGCCGTCCAGTCGATAGCAAGGCATGGCAAAGCTCCTGAAATGATTTGAAATGCCATTCGATCTTGTATCACAAGACATTTCGTCGTCAACCGGGTAGATCGTGTATCGCTTCAGTCAGGCCAAGTAAGCTGAAAGAAAGTGGCAAATCGTCTGCCTAAATGCCTTGATCAAACGTTTCATCAAGAATTTATAAGGTCGATGATGCTGGCAAAAAATACAATAAAGGGATACGAGATGCATTTTTGAATGTTGCATTTATGTATCGCGTAATGCATATACTGGCCGCACCTGGTCGTGATCCCGCATCACGCCCCTGCAAACAATTCCAAGAAATGCCGGCCCCACGATGTGCCGTGCGTGCAGCCAGAGGAACCCGACATGCCGCGATATCTCGCTGTGCAGGCGCCCGAACACGGCGTTCAGCTCATTACCTTGCAACGGCCCGAGGCCTTGAATGCCCTGTGCACCGAGCTACTGGCAGAACTGGCTGCTGCGTTACAGGCAGCCGCTGGCGACGAACAGATCGGCGCTGTTGTGATTACCGGCAGCGCCAAGGCATTCGCTGCAGGTGCCGACATCCGGGAAATGGCCGAGCGTGACCTGGTCGGCATACTCAATGATCCGCGCGTAGCCCACTGGCAAAGCATCGCGGCATTCACCAAGCCACTGATTGCCGCTGTCAATGGTTACGCCTTGGGTGGCGGTTGCGAACTGGTGATGTGCGCCGACATCGTCATCGCTGGCACCGATGCCCGCTTCGGCCAGCCAGAAATCAACCTCGGCATCATTCCCGGTGCCGGCGGCACCCAGCGCCTGTTGCGTGCCGTCGGTAAGCCGCTGGCCATGCAGATGGTTCTGACCGGTGAAGCAATCACCGCTCGCCACGCCCAGCAGGCGGGCCTTGTCAGCGAAATTTCCCAGCCCGAACTTACCGTCGAGCGTGCCATGCGGGTCGCCCGCAGCATCGCTGCCAAGGCGCCGCTTGCCGTGCGCCTGGCCAAGGAGGCGCTCCTGAAGGCCGGTGATACCGACCTGGCCAGCGGCCTGCGCTTCGAACGCCATGCGTTCACCTTGCTGGCCGGTACCGCCGACCGGGACGAAGGCATCCGGGCCTTTCAGGAAAAGCGCCAGGCTCGTTTCCAGGGCCGCTAAACATCATTCCCTCGACTGACGGAGCGAGTCTGTCATGACTTTCCAGCACATCCTGTTTTCCATCGAGGACGGCGTTGCCCTCCTTTCATTGAACCGCCCCGAGCAACTGAACAGCTTTAACACCGCCATGCACATGGAGGTGCGCGAAGCACTCAAGCAAGTACGCCAGAGCAGTGAAGCGCGGGTGCTGTTGCTGACGGCTGAAGGCCGGGGCTTCTGCGCCGGCCAGGACCTGTCCGACCGCAACGTTGCCCCCGGCGCCGAAATACCGGACCTGGGCGAGTCGATCGACAAGTTCTACAACCCGCTGGTGCGCACCCTGCGCGACCTGCCGCTGCCAGTGATCTGTGCGGTCAACGGCGTGGCTGCCGGCGCTGGCGCAAATATCCCGCTGGCCTGCGATCTGGTGCTGGCCGCCCGCTCCGCCAGCTTCATCCAGGCCTTCTGCAAGATCGGCCTGGTGCCGGACTCTGGCGGCACCTGGCTGCTGCCGCGCCTGGTTGGCATGGCGCGGGCCAAGGCCCTGGCCATGCTGGGTGAGCGCCTTGGCGCCGAGCAGGCCCAGCAATGGGGGCTGATCCACCGGGTGGTGGATGATGCTGCACTGCGAGACGAAGCCCTCGCCCTCGCCCGCCAGCTCGCCACCCAGCCCACCTACGGCCTGGCCCTGATCAAGCGCAGCCTCAATGCCAGTTTCGATAATGGGTTTGACGAGCAGCTGGAGCTGGAGCGCGACCTGCAGCGCCTGGCCGGGCGCAGCGAGGACTACCGCGAAGGCGTGAGTGCCTTCATGAACAAGCGCACGCCAGTTTTCAAGGGGCGCTGAACATGAGCGCACTCGCAAGCAATGTGCAGGTGGCGGTGATCGGTGCCGGTGCCATGGGCGCCGGTATCGCCCAGGTGGCGGCCCAGGCCGGCCACCCAGTGAAGCTCTATGACAACCGCCCGGGGGCAGCTGCCCAGGCAGTGGCGGGTATTGATCGGCAGCTGGCCCGGCAAGTGGAAAAGGGCAAGCTGCAGGCCGTTGAACGGGAAGCGATCAGCGCCCGTCTGTGCCCGGTCGATACGCTCGAAGCTCTGGCTGATGCCGGCCTGGTGATTGAAGCCATCGTCGAAAACCTGCAGGTGAAACAGGCGCTGTTCAGTCAGCTCGAATCCCTGTGCGGCGCCGACTGCATTCTTGCCAGCAACACGTCGTCGCTGTCCATCACCAGCCTTGCTGCCGGTCTTGAGCGCCCGCAGCACGTGGTCGGCATGCACTTCTTCAACCCTGCTCCATTGATGGCGCTGGTCGAAGTGGTGTCTGGCCTGGCAACCGCCCCGACAGTTGCCGCATGCATCTATGCCACTGCCCAGGCCTGGGGCAAACAGCCGGTGCACACGCGCTCTACACCGGGGTTTATCGTCAACCGCGTGGCGCGGCCGTTTTATGCCGAAAGCCTGCGCCTGTTGCAAGAAGGTGCCGCCGATTGCGCCAGCCTCGATGCGCTGCTGCGCGAGGCCGGGGGCTTCCGCATGGGGGCGTTCGAACTCACCGACCTGATCGGCCACGACGTCAATTACGCTGTCACTTGCTCGGTTTTCGATGCGTTCTATGGTGATTTCCGCTTCCAGCCATCACTGGTGCAGAAAGAACTGGTGGACGCCGGTCGCCTTGGGCGCAAGACCGGCCAGGGCTTCTATAGCTATGCCGAGGGCGCCGAACGCCCCCAGCCTGCCGAACTGCACAGCCTCGCCATTGCAGGTGCCTGCGTTGTCGAGGGCTGCCTGGGCGTGATGCAACCGCTGGCCGAACGCCTGCGCCAAAGCGGCATTGCCGTGACCCAGCGCGCCGGCAGCGGCCTGATCCAGGTGGGCGATGCCACCCTGGCCCTGTCCGACGGCCGTTTGGCCAGCCAACGCGCCCGTGAAGACGGCCTGCGTAACCTGGTGCTGCTCGACCTGGCGCTGGACTACGGCAGCGCCACGCGTATCGCCATTAGCTGGTCGGCCGATACCAGCGAAAGTGCCCGCGACCAAGCCATTGCCCTGCTGCAGCGCGCAGGCCTTAAAGTGACCGGCGTCGCCGACCTGCCAGGCCTGGTGGTACTGCGCACCGTCGCGATGCTCGCCAACGAAGCCGCCGATGCCGTGTTGCAGGGTGTCGGCAGCGCTGCCGACATCGACCTGGCCATGCGCGCCGGCGTCAATTACCCCTGCGGCCCTCTGGCCTGGGCCGCGAACATCGGTATTGGCCACACCCTGCGCGTACTGGACAACCTGCAACGCAGCTATGGCGAGAGTCGCTACCGCCCTTCCCTGCTGTTGCGCCGCTGCGAAGCCAAAGGAGGCACCCTGCATGACTGAAGTGGAACTGGCACAAGCCTGTGCCGACGCCATGTACGCCCGCGACCAGGCCACTCAGGGCCTGGGCATCAGCCTGTTGGATGCCGGGCCGGGCCGGGCCAGCCTGCGCATGCCGGTACGTGCCGACATGATTCAGGGCCATGGCACCTGTCATGGTGGCTTCCTGTTCGCCTTGGCCGATTCGGCGTTTGCCTTCGCCTGCAACAGCTACGACCAAGCCACCGTGGCGCTGGGCTGCAGCATCGACTACCTGGCCCCGGCATTGCGCGATGACGTGCTCACCGCTCACGCCAGCGAAGTCAGCCGCAAAGGCCGTACCGGCCTGTACGACGTGCGCATCGACAACCAGCGCGGTGAGCTGGTGGCGATGTTCCATGGCAAATCCTACAAAGTGCGCGGCACCGTGCTGGCGCAGGAGACGCAAGATGACTGAACCGACCCTCGCCGATGCCTTGATCATCGACGCCGTGCGCACCCCCATTGGCCGCTATGCCGGCGCCTTGAGCAGCGTTCGCGCCGACGACCTCGCGGCCGTCCCGCTCAAGGCGTTGATCCAGCGCCACCCCGAACTGGACTGGAAGGCCGTTGATGACGTGATCCTCGGGTGCGCCAACCAGGCAGGCGAAGACAACCGCAACGTGGCCCACATGGCCAGCCTGCTGGCCGGGCTACCGCTCGAAGTGCCGGGGACTACCATCAACCGCCTGTGCGGTTCTGGCCTGGATGCCATCGGCAATGCGGCCCGCGCCCTGCGCTGTGGTGAGGCCGGGCTGATGCTGGCTGGCGGCGTGGAGTCGATGTCGCGTGCGCCGTTTGTAATGGGCAAGTCGGAACAGGCATTCGGTCGCACGGCGGAACTGTTCGACACCACCATCGGCTGGCGTTTCGTCAACACACGGATGAAGGCCGCCTACGGTACCGATTCGATGCCGGAAACTGCCGAGAACGTGGCTGAGCAGTTTGGTATTTCCCGCGCCGACCAGGATGTTTTCGCCCTGCGCAGCCAGCACAAGGCTGCCGCAGCGCAGGCCCGAGGTCGCCTGGCCCGGGAAATCGTGCCGGTCGAGATTGCGCAGCGCAAAGGCCCGGCCAAAGTGGTCGAGCATGACGAGCACCCACGCGGCGACACGACGCTGGAGCAGTTGGCCAAGCTGGGTACTCCATTCCGAGAGGGGGGGAGCGTAACCGCCGGCAATGCCTCAGGGGTCAATGACGGCGCCTGCGCCCTGCTACTGGCCAGCAGCGACGCTGCCCGCCTGCATGGTCTGAAAGCGCGCGGTCGCATCCTCGGCATGGCCGTGGCCGGGGTTGAGCCGCGGCTGATGGGCATCGGCCCGGTGCCGGCAACCCGCAAGGTACTTGAAATGACTGGGTTGTCGCTGGCTGACCTGGATGTCATCGAGCTCAACGAGGCCTTCGCCGCACAAGGTCTGGCCGTGTTGCGCGAGCTAGGCCTCACTGACGACGACGCGCGGGTCAACCGCAACGGTGGCGCGATTGCCCTGGGCCATCCGCTGGGCATGAGCGGTGCGCGGCTGGTGACCACGGCGCTGCACGAGCTGGAAGAGACGGGCGGTCGTTACGCCTTGTGCACCATGTGCATCGGCGTTGGCCAGGGCATTGCCATGGTCATCGAGCGCCTCTGAGCGGTTCACACCATCCGCCTGTTACCGAACTGAACGCAGCCGTATATGCTGCCTCCATGACACTCACCGCGCGGCCTGCAACCGCAGGCGCGCGGCGTACAAGAACAATTCGAGTGAAGCCATGAATATGTACCATGATGCCGATCGTGCCCTGCTGGACCCGATGGAAACCGCCAGCGTCGACGCCCTGCGCCAGCATCAGCTGGAGCGTTTGCGCTGGAGCCTGAAGCACGCCTATGACAACGTGCCGCTGTACCGTCAGCGCTTTGCCGAGTGCGGCGCCCACCCCGATGACCTCAAGTGCCTTGAAGATCTGGCGAAGTTCCCCTTCACCGGCAAGAACGACCTGCGCGACAACTACCCCTACGGCATGTTCGCAGTGCCGCAGGAAGACGTGGTGCGCTTGCATGCTTCCAGTGGCACCACTGGCAAGCCGACGGTGGTCGGCTACACCCAGAACGACATCGACACCTGGGCCAATGTGGTCGCCCGCTCGATCCGTGCCGGTGGCGGGCGCAAAGGCGACAAGGTGCATGTTTCCTACGGCTATGGCCTGTTCACCGGTGGGCTTGGTGCGCACTACGGCGCCGAGCGCCTGGGCTGTACAGTCATCCCCATGTCCGGCGGCCAGACCGAGAAGCAGGTGCAGCTGATTCGCGACTTCCAGCCCGATATCATCATGGTCACCCCATCCTACATGCTCAACCTGGCCGACGAGATCGAGCGCCAGGGCATCGACCCGCACGACCTCAAGCTGCGCCTGGGCATTTTCGGTGCCGAGCCCTGGACCGATGAACTGCGCCGCTCGATCGAGCAGCGTCTGGGTATCAACGCCCTCGATATCTATGGCTTGTCGGAGATCATGGGCCCAGGGGTGGCGATGGAATGCATCGAGACCAAGGACGGCCCGACCATCTGGGAAGACCACTTCTACCCCGAAATCATCGACCCAGTCACCGGCGAAGTGTTGCCGGACGGCCAGCTGGGCGAGCTGGTGTTTACCTCACTGAGCAAGGAAGCGCTGCCGATGGTGCGCTACCGCACCCGTGACCTTACCCGTCTGCTGCCCGGCACCGCCCGGCCCATGCGCAGAATCGGCAAGATCACCGGCCGCAGTGACGACATGCTGATCATTCGCGGGGTCAACGTGTTCCCCACGCAGATCGAGGAGCAGGTATTAAAAATAAAACAGCTTTCAGAGCTTTATGAGATTCATCTGTATCGCAATGGCAACCTGGACAGTGTCGAGGTGCATGTGGAGTTGCGTGCGGAGTGCCAGCACCTCGATGAAGGCCAGCGCAAGCTGGTTATCGGGGAATTGAGCAAACAGATCAAGACCTACATCGGCATCAGCACCCAGGTGCACCTGCAACCCTGCGGCACGCTCAAGCGCTCAGAAGGCAAGGCGTGCCACGTGTTCGACAAACGGTTGGCCAGCTGAGTCATTCGGCTGCCTTTTCGGCCCCGGCATGGTCCGGGGCTTTTTTTTGCCTGTTGGAGCGGCCTTGCGTCGCGATTGGCCTGCAAGGCAGCCCCCGTCGGTGGGCAATGTGATACACAAATCTTATTCGATACATATAAAACTGTTTGACGTTATGTTTTGTATCGCTTACAAATGACTCATGCCTCAGCAGGAGTCTGAACTCATGTACGCACAGCTAGTGGAAACCGGAGTCAAGCGCGTCAAATCGCTGGAAGAAATGTCCCCCGAGGAGCGCAACTTCCAGGAAAAGATCGACGCCGAAATCAAGATCGAAGCCAAGAACTGGATGCCCGAGGCCTACCGCCAAACCCTCATCCGGCAGATCTCCCAGCACGCCCACTCGGAAATCGTCGGCATGCTGCCCGAAGGCAACTGGGTCACCCGCGCCCCCAGCCTCAAGCGCAAGCTGCAGTTGATGGCCAAGATCCAGGACGAAGCCGGCCACGGCCTGTACCTGTACAGCGCCATGGAAACCCTGGGTGCCGACCGCGACGAAGAAGTGGCCAAGCTGCACAGCGGCAAGGCCAAGTATTCAAGCATCTTCAACTACCCCACCCTCAGCTGGGCCGACATGGGCGCAGTGGGCTGGCTGGTAGATGGCGCGGCCATCGTCAACCAGGTGGTGCTGCAACGCACCTCCTACGGCCCCTACTCCCGCGCCATGATCCGTATCTGCAAGGAAGAGAGCTTCCACCAGCGCCAGGGCTACGAAATGCTCCTGACCATGATGCGTCATGGCACCCAGGCCCAGAAGGACATGGTCCAGGACGCCATCAACCGCCTGTGGTGGCCTGCGCTGATGATGTTCGGCCCCAGCGACGAACACTCGCCCAACAGCGCCCAGTCGATGGCCTGGAAGATCAAGCGCCAGACCAACGACGAGCTGCGCCAGCGTTTCATCGACCAGACCGTGCCACAGCTCGAGCTACTTGGCTGCACTGCCCCGGACCCTGAGCTGAAGTGGAACGCCGAACGCGGCCATTACGACTTCGGCGAAATCCAGTGGGACGAATTCTACGAAGTGATCAAGGGCAATGGCCCGTGCAACCTGGAACGTGTCGCCACTCGGCGCAACGCCATCGAGAGCGGTGCCTGGGTACGCGAGGCCGCCGTGGCCTACGCGCGCAAGCAACAGAACAAGAACGCCGCCTGAGCGGCGATTGATGCGGAGATCGAAAATGTCTGTCTGGACCCTCTACGAAGTGTTCGTGCGCAGCAAGCACGGCCTTAACCACAAGCATGTCGGCAGCGTGCACGCTGCCGATGCCGCCATGGCCATCGAGAACGCCCGCGAGCTGTACACCCGCCGCAGCGAAGGCGTGAGCCTGTGGGTGGTGCCTTCGGCGCTGATCACCGCCTCCTCCCCCGACGAGAAAGACCCGCTGTTCGCCCCCTCGGACGATAAGGTCTATCGCCATGCCAGCTTCTACGAGCTGCCCGACGAAGTCGGACACATGTGAGGTTGGCCATGCATAAAGAAGCCCTTATTCCTTACCTGCTGCTGCTCGGCGACAGTGCCCTGGTGCAGGGCCAGCGCCTTTGCGAATGGTGTGGCCGTGCGCCTGCCATCGAAGAAGAGCTGGCCTTGATGAACGTCGGCCTCGACCTGGTCGGGCAGGCGCGCAACTGGCTGGAGTATGCCGCCGAGCTGCTCGATGACGGCCGTGATGCCGATGCCCTGGCTTTGCGCCGTGACGAGCGCGCCTACCGCAACCTGCTGCTGGTCGAGCAACCCAACGGCGACTTTGCCGTGACCATGACCAAGCAGTTTCTCTACGACGCCTGGCACTTCGCCGTGCTTCAGGGGCTGGTCGAGTCCAGCGATGCGCGTGTCGCCGGCATCGCCGCCAAGGCCCTGAAGGAAGTCACCTACCACTTGCGCCGCTCCAGCGAGTGGGTACAACGCCTGGGTGATGGCACCGAAGAAAGCCGCCAGCGCATGCTCGCCGCTATTCCGTCACTGTGGCGTTTCACTGTCGAACTCACGACCGGCAGCGACAACGAAGTGCATTTGGCCGAAGCCGGTATCGGCGCCAACCCTGCCGCTGTCGGTGCCGCCTGGCTCCAACAGGTCACAACGACCTTCACTTCGGTCGAGCTGCCGCTGCCCAAGGCCGCCAGCCACTTCTACCTGGATGGCCGCAAAGGGCTGCACACCGAGCACTTGGGCCTGCTGCTGGCCGAGATGCAGTTCCTGCCAAGGGCCTACCCCGATGCAACCTGGTGAGCTGATTGCCGGCGACCGCGGTGCGCGGGCGCTGCAAGGGGGCGACCTGGCACGCGCCTGGGCGGTATTGGGCCAGGTCATGGACCCGGAAGTCCCGGTGGTCAGCGTGGTCGACCTGGGGATCGTGCGCGACCTCGACTGGCGGGCCGGCCACCTGCACCTGGTGGTCACCCCGACCTACTCCGGTTGCCCGGCCACCGAGGTGATCGAGGGTGATATCCGCCAGGCGCTGGAACAGGCCGGTTTCGCCGCGCCAGCGCTTGAGCGCCGGCTGACCCCGGCCTGGAGCACTGACTGGATCAGCGAGCTGGGCCGCGAGCGCCTGCGTGCTTATGGCATCGCACCGCCGCAAGGCAGCGCCAGCAAACGCAGCCTGCTTGGCGAAGCGCCTCAGGTGTGCTGCCCGCAATGCGGCAGCACCCATACCGAATTGCTCAGCCAGTTCGGTTCCACGGCCTGCAAGGCGCTTTACCGCTGCCGCGAGTGCCTGGAGCCGTTCGACTATTTCAAATGCATTTGAGCCGTGGAGAACGCCATGAGCCAGTTTCACAGCCTGACCATCAAGCAAGTGCGCAACGAGACCCGTGATGCGGTGTCGATCGCCTTCGATGTACCCGAGCACCTGCAGGACCAATTCCGCTTCACCCAGGGGCAGTACCTGGTCATGCGTACCCAGCTGGATAACGAAGAAGTCCGCCGCTCCTACTCCATCTGCAGCGCGGTGCAGGACGGCGAGCTGCGTGTGGCCGTCAAACGTGTGCCAGGCGGGCGTTTTTCCGCGTTTGCAAACGAAGTGCTCAAGGCCGGCCAGCAGCTGGAAGTGATGCCGCCATCGGGCAGCTTCTTCGTGCCGCTGGACCCGACTCGCCAGGGCAATTACCTGGGAGTGGCGGCCGGCAGTGGCATTACGCCGATTCTGTCGATCATTGCCACGACCCTGGCCAGCGAGCCGAACAGCCGCTTCACCTTGCTGTATGGCAACCGTTCCAGCTCGGGCGCGCTGTTTCGCGACAAGCTCGAAGACCTGAAAAACACCTACCTCGACCGCCTGAACCTGATTTTCGTGTTCAGCCGCGAACAACAGGACGTTGACCTGTACAACGGCCGCATCGACGCCGACAAGTGCGGCCAGCTGTTCTCACGCTGGCTGGACGTGCCCGGCCTGGACGCCGCATTCATCTGCGGCCCGCAGGCAATGACCGAGACGGTGCGTGACAGCTTGCAAGCCAACGGCCTGGAAAAACAGCGTATCCATTTCGAGCTGTTCGCCGCTGCCGGCAACGAAGCCCGACGCGAGGCCCGCGAAGCTGCGCACCAGGTGGACGCGGCGCTCAGCCATATCACCGTGATCAGCGACGGCCGCGCGCTGACCTTCGACCTGCCGCGCAACACCCAGAACGTGCTGGACGCCGGCAACGCCATCGGCGCCGAGCTGCCCTACTCGTGCAAGGCCGGCGTGTGCTCCACCTGCAAGTGCCGAGTGATCGAGGGCGAAGTGGAAATGGACAGCAACCATGCCCTTGAAGACTACGAAGTGGCGGCCGGGTACGTGCTGTCGTGCCAGACCTACCCGGTGAGCGACAAGGTGGTGCTCGATTTCGACCAGCTTTGACACCGCGTCGCCTGTTTCGCGGGCGCGCCCGCTCCCACAGGGATCGCACAAAGGCGAAGAGCAACGCCTTACCTGTGGGAGCGGGCAAGCCCGCGAAGAGGCCATCAGCAACACCGCAACACCCGCGTGACCTCAACAAAACAATTACAACACCCAGAGATCGCAACCCATGACACCCGAACGCATAGAAAGCATCGCCAACCACCCCGACTTCCAGCACCTGGTGCGGCGCAAGCGCCGTCTCAATGGCAGCCTGACCCTGGCCATGCTGGTGATCTACTACGGCTTCGTCCTGCTGGTGGCGTTCTCGCCCAGCACATTGGGCCAGTCCCTCAGCGGCGGCGTGACCACTGTCGGCATGCTGGTGGGCGTGCTGATGGTGCTGCTGTCCTTCGCCCTTACCGGCATCTATGTGCACCGCGCCAACAACGTGCTCGACCCGCTCAACGACAAGGTCAAGCAGGAGTGCGCACAATGAACTGGACCGCCATTTCGATGTTCATGGTGTTCGTCTGCTTCACGCTGCTGGTCACCCGCTGGGCTGCCCTGCGCACCCGCTCAGCCAGCGACTTCTACACCGCTGGCGGGGGGCTGACCGGTATGCAGAACGGCCTGGCGATCGCCGGTGACATGATCAGCGCCGCGTCGTTCCTGGGTATTTCCGCGATGATGTTCATGAACGGCTACGACGGCCTGCTGTATGCCCTGGGCGTACTGGCCGGTTGGCCGATCATCCTGTTCCTGATTGCAGAGCGCCTGCGCAACCTGGGCAAGTACACTTTCGCCGACGTGGTCAGCTACCGCCTGGCGCAAACCCCGGTGCGCCTGACCTCGGCCTTTGGCACCCTGGTGGTGGCGTTGATGTACCTGGTGGCGCAGATGGTCGGCGCCGGCAAGCTGATCGAGCTGCTGTTCGGTATCAGCTACCTGTACGCCGTGATGCTGGTCGGTGTGCTGATGGTCGCCTATGTCACCTTCGGCGGCATGCTCGCCACCACCTGGGTGCAGATCATCAAGGCCGTAATGCTGCTGTCGGGCACCAGCTTCATGGCCTTCATGGTGCTCAAGCACTTTGGTTTCAGCACCGAAGCGATGTTTGCCAGCGCCGTGGCCGTGCATGCCAAGGGCCAGGCGATCATGGCCCCGGGCGGCTTGCTGTCAAACCCAGTGGACGCGATTTCTCTCGGTTTAGGCATGATGTTCGGCACCGCCGGCCTGCCGCATATTCTGATGCGCTTCTTCACCGTCAGTGATGCCAAGGAAGCACGCAAGAGCGTGTTCTACGCCACTGGCTTCATCGGTTACTTCTACCTGCTGCTGATCATTGTCGGCTTTGGCGCCATCGTGATGGTTGGCACCGAGCCGTCCTACCGCGATGCCACCGGCGCCATCATCGGCGGCGGCAACATGGTCGCCGTGCACTTGGCCCAGGCCGTGGGTGGCAACCTGTTCCTCGGCTTCATCTCTGCCGTGGCTTTCGCCACCATCCTGGCCGTGGTCGCCGGCCTGGCGCTGTCCGGGGCATCGGCGGTCTCCCACGATCTGTATGCCTGCGTGATGCGCAAAGGCAAGGCGACCGAGCAAGAGGAAATGCGCGTGTCGCGTGTTGCCACGCTGGTCATCGGCCTGCTTGCGGTGATCCTCGGCCTGATGTTCGAGTCGCAGAACATCGCCTTCCTCTCCGGCCTGGTGCTGGCGGTAGCCGCCTCGGTCAACTTCCCGGTGCTGCTGCTCTCGATGTTCTGGAAAGGCCTGACCACCCGCGGCGCGGTGTGCGGCAGCATGGCCGGCCTGGTCTCGGCGGTGCTGTTGGTCGTGCTGGGCCCAGCAGTGTGGGTCAACGTGTTGCACAACGAGACGGCGCTGTTCCCCTACAGCAACCCGGCACTGTTCTCCATGAGCCTGGCCTTCCTCAGTGCCTGGGTGTTCTCGGTTACCGACAGCTCCGAACGTGCCGTCGAGGAACGTGGCCGCTACCTGGGCCAGTTCATCCGCTCCATGACCGGCATCGGCGCTGCCGGCGCCAGCAAGCACTGATTTCAAGGACGAACAACCATGTCGGGTAAAACAACAACAATGAACCGCACGCACTTCATGTCAGCCGCCTGGCTGGCCACCCTCGCCCTGCCAATGCCGGCGCTGGCGGACTTCATCGGCGACAGCCATGCACGCCTGGAGCTGCGCAACCACTACATCAACCGCGACTTCCGCCAAAGCAATGCGCCCCAGGCCAAGGCCGAGGAATGGGGCCAGGGCTTCACCGCCAAGCTGGAGTCGGGCTTCACCGAAGGCCCCGTCGGCTTTGGCGTCGACGCCATGGGCCAGTTGGGCATCAAGCTCGACTCCAGCCGGGACCGTCGCAACACCGGCCTGTTGCCCTTCGGCCCGAACAGCCATGAACCCGTCGACGACTACAGTGAGTTGGGCCTGACCGGCAAGGTGCGGGTGTCCAAAAGCACCCTGCGCCTGGGCACCTTGCAGCCGATTCTGCCGGTGGTGGTGTACAACGACACCCGACTGCTGGCATCCACCTTCCAGGGTGGCCTGCTGACCAGCCAGGACCTCGAAGGCCTTACTTTCAATGGCGGCCGCCTGACCAAGGCCAACCTGCGCGATTCCTCGGGCCGCGATGACATCGGCTACGGCGCCGCGACCAGCGACCACCTGGACTTTGGTGGTGGTAGCTACGCCATCACCCCGCAAACCAGCGTCAGCTACTACTACGCCAAGCTTGAGGACATCTATCGCCAGCAGTTCGTCGGCCTGATCGATACCCGCCCATTGAGTGAAGGGGTGAGCCTGCGCAGCGACCTGCGCTATTTCGACAGCCGCAATGATGGCGCCGAGCGTGCCGGCAACATCGATAACCGCAACTTCAACGCCATGTTCACCCTGGGTGTACGGGCGCACAAGTTCACCGCCACCTGGCAGCAGATGTCCGGTGACAGCGCCTTCCCGTTCGTCAACGGTGGCGACCCGTTCACCGTCAACCTGGTCACCTACAACACCTTCACCCGGGCCGGGCTGGACTCGTGGCAAGTGCGCTACGACTACGATTTCGTTGCCATGGGTATCCCTGGCCTGAGCTTCATGTCCCGTTACACCGACGGCCGTCATGCGCAAACCGCCACCGTCAGCAATGGCCGCGAGCGCGAGCGCGATACCGACATCACCTATGTCATCCAGAGCGGCCCGTTCAAAGACGTCAGCCTGCGCTGGCGCAACGTCACCTTCCGCTCCGGCAATGGCCTGACCAACGCCGTGGACGAGAACCGCCTGATCATCGGTTACACCCTGGCGCTGTGGTAACAGCGCCCCCCTCACATTTGAACAGCATGGAGAACAGCATGTCTGCCGCCCCTACTCTGCAAAGTTTCATCGCCGGCCGTTGGCTCGGCCAGCACGGCGCCCAGGCCCTGCGCAGCGCCCTTGACGGCCACGTGCTGGCCTACAGCCATGAAGAGCGCCCGGACTTCGCCGAAGCTGTGGATTACGCGCGAGCGCGGGGGCTGGCCTCGCTGATGGGCATGGACTTCCAGCAGCGCGCCCAACGCCTCAAAGCCCTGGCGCTGTATTTGGCCGAACGCAAGGAGCAGCTCTACGCCCTGTCCCACCACAGCGGTGCAACCCGTGCCGACAGCTGGATCGACATCGAAGGCGGCAACGCCACGCTGTTTTCCTATGCCGGCATCGGCGGCCGCGAGCTTCCATCAGGCAACCTGGTGCACGAAGGCCCAGCCATCCCGTTGGGCAAGCAAGGCCACTTCTCCGGCAGCCATATTCTGGTGCCGCGTGCAGGCGTTGCGGTGCACATCAACGCGTTCAACTTCCCCATCTGGGGCATGCTGGAAAAATTCGCCCCGACCTTCCTGGCCGGCATGCCATGCATCGTCAAGCCAGCGACCTCGACCAGTTACCTGACCGAGGCTGTGGTGCGCCTGATGAATGCCTCCGGCCTGCTGCCCGAAGGCAGTCTGCAACTGGTGATCGGCAGTACCGGCGACCTGCTCGACCGCCTGCAAGGCCAGGACGTGGTGACCTTCACCGGTTCCGCCGACACGGCCGCCAAATTGCGTGTCACGCCGAACCTTGTACGCAATTCGGTACCGTTCACAGCTGAAGCCGACTCGCTGAACTGCGCCATTCTTGGCCCGGACGTTACCCCGGACAGCGAAGAGTTCGACCTTTACATCAAGGAGGTGGTGCGTGAAATGACCACCAAGGCCGGGCAGAAATGCACCGCCATCCGCCGCGCCATCGTGCCGGCCAAGCATATCGATGCGGTCGCCACGCGCCTGCGCGAGCGGTTGAGCAAAGTCGTGGTCGGTGACCCGTCGGTGGAAGGCGTGCGCATGGGCGCCTTGGCCTCCCACGATCAGCAGCATGACGTGGCCGAGCGCGTGCGCAGCTTGCTGCAAAGCTGTGACCAATTGTTCGGCGCCAGCGACGGCTTTGCCCCGCGTGGCGAGGGCGTGGCCGAGGGCGCCTTCTTCGCCCCGACTCTGCTGCAAGCCCGCGACCCGCATGCCGAAGGTGGCGCCCACGATATCGAAGCGTTCGGCCCGGTCAGCACGCTAATGGCCTATGACGACCTCGACGAAGCCTTGGCGCTGGCGGCGCGTGGCAAAGGCAGCCTGGTGGCGACCCTGGTTACCGCCGACCGCAGCGTGGCTGCCAAGGCAATCCCGGCGGCGGCTGCCTGGCATGGCCGCCTGCTGGTGCTCGACAGCGAGGCCGCCAAGGAATCCACCGGCCACGGCTCGCCACTGCCGCAACTCAAGCACGGCGGCCCGGGCCGGGCCGGTGGTGGTGAAGAGCTGGGTGGCCTGCGGGCGGTCAAGCACTACCTGCAGCGCGCCGCCATACAAGGTTCGCCGAGCATGCTCACGGCGGTCACCGGCGAATACGTGCGTGGTGGCGAAGTGATCGAAACCGAAGTGCACCCGTTCCGCCGCTACTTCGAGCAACTGCGCATCGGCGAGTCGCTGCTCACCCATCGGCGCACTGTGACGGAAGCTGACCTGGTCAATTTCGGCTGCCTGTCGGGCGACCATTTCTACATGCACTTCGACGAAATCGCCGCGAAGGAATCGCAGTTCGGTAAACGTATCGCCCACGGCTACTTCGTGCTGTCGGCGGCGGCCGGGCTGTTCGTGTCGCCCGGTGCCGGGCCAGTGCTGGCCAACTATGGGCTGGATACCTTGCGCTTCATCAACCCGGTGGGCATTGGCGATACTATCCAGGCGCGCCTGACCTGCAAGCGCAAGATCGACCAAGGCAAGACCAGCCCGCTGGGGCAGCCGCAGGGTGTGGTGGCGTGGGATGTCGAGGTGACCAACCAGCTGGGTGAGCTGGTGGCCAGCTATGACATCCTGACATTGGTGCTGAAAAAGCCACAATGACCCGTTGAAGCATTGGCCTCTTCGCGAGTCAGCCGCGCAGAGGCCAATTACCCTGTCGCCGCCGGGTCTCCCGCCGATTGGTTTGGCTTGCTTCCTGAAACCCGCCAGCTCACGGCGGTAATCCCATAGCGTTCGGCCATGGGCCGGCTGACCTTTTTGATCTTTTCGCGACCAAACTTGGGAATGATGCCGATGCCCGCATCGCAACTTGCCCAATGCCAGGCTTCGGCATTGTCCAGCCGCTCCAGACGAATGATGAAACTGCGCGGCTGGCCATGCAGTTGGTAATCGATGATGTACAGCTGTGGGCCTGGCATCGCTGGGGCCTCCTCTTCTCCATGGATGACACCCTGATTGATCAGGCCATGGCCAGAAAATTCAAAATTTCGGCGAACAATTGGCATCATCTGCGAGCGCTGTCACTCATTGGCTACGGCTCCCGCCGTGGCTGTTCTGCCCACCCTTGCGGCCTGCTTCCGAAGCCCGTTGGCGATCGTTGGCGAAGTTACCGCCAGAGGCCTTGCCGCCCTTTTGGCCAGCGCGCGAAGCCCGTTCCCGGTCATTGGCGAAGTTGCCTGGGTTGGTTTCCTTGGTGCCGCCGCGCTGGCGGGTTCGCTCTTGGTCTTGCGCCATGTCGTTTCTCCTTGCGATGGGTTCGCTGGTCGCATGAATCTTTGCCATGCCTAGCTTCCGAGCCTCTGAATGATGAGTCTGCTCAATGGTTTTGCCGGCAGCTGACCAATGGCACGAAACTCAGGCATGCACACTCCACTGAACGGCCTCCACCCCGATCGGCATTTCGTCAATGGCATCAATCAGCCCGTTCTCCATCGCCTCGCGTGGCCCTAGAATCCGCGGATAGGCCATCAGGTAGCGTGGCACATCCAGCACCTCGGCTGCCCCCTCGGTCCGCTCGGTGACGATCTGCGCATAGAGCCGCAGATCGTAATCCAGGCTCATCGCATACTCGGCCATCCGTGAATGGTCCACCGAACCATGCAAAGTCCAGTGAAACGGATGGAACAGGAACTTGCTGAAACTGCACGCCGTGCGCCGTTCTCCGGCCAGGAACAGGATATTGCCCATGGATTCCACGGTGCCCAGGTTGTGGGTATGCACCTCCACTGGCAACGCCCGCAGAAAATTGTACAAAGTGAACCCATAGCTGCATTCACCGCCCATGGTGGCGATGTTCAGTTGCAACACCTCGGCCCCCTGCTGCAACGCCCGCGAACAGGTACTGATCAGGTTGCCACAGGTCGAGGAATTGATCGGCCCGGTGAAGTGGATGATATGTCTGGCCATGCTTGCCTCCAGGGTTGGCAGCTCATTCCTTGGTGTTCTGCGCATCGTTGCCCTGCCCGGCCATTTGTCGGTACTGCTTGCGCAGGGCGTGCAGCTCGGCGGGGTCCATATCCTCCAGGTCCAGCAGCGCCTTGTGTGCCCGGCGCGTGGTGCGCAGCAGTTCGTCGATCTTGATGTGCAGTTCGTCGTTGTCGCGGTTCTGGGTGTTCTGGATCAGGAACACCATCAGGAAGGTGATGATGGTGGTCGAGGTGTTGATCACCAGTTGCCAGGTGTCATTGAAGTGAAACAGCGGCCCGGTCACTGCCCAGGTCAAGATCAGCAGGCAGGCGATGCCAAAGCTCAGCGGACGTCCGGCCCAATTGGCCAGCCAGTGGGCGAAGCGGTCGAATTTCATGCTGGCACCCTTCCACGAAGCGGATAACCGGTGGAAACGTCAGCCGCTCTAAAGTTCAACCCGACATCAGCACTTCCCATTGGTCACGTGCGCTGAACCCAGCGGGGGCTCCACCAGTCGCACATTCAGAGCAACTGAATGGAAGGCGCCTTGTGGACAAGACCCTGCCCGCCCCAAACCGTAGCATCGACACAGTCACCACGGTGCGCCGGCTCAATGTGCTGACGCTTAACGTGCACAAGGGCTTCACCTTCTTCAACCGGCGCTTCATCCTGCCCGAGTTGCGCGAGGCGGTGCGCGCCACCGGCGCTGACCTGGTGTTCTTGCAGGAAGTGCACGGCAGCCACCAGCAACATGCCCAGCGCCATGCGGCCTGGCCAGAAACGCCGCAATACGAGTTTCTCGCCGACAGCATGTGGCCGCAGTTCGCCTATGGGCGCAATGCCGTGTACCCGCATGGCGACCACGGCAACGCGTTGCTGTCGAAATTCCCCATCAGCCACTTCAACAACCTGGATGTTTCAGTGCAGGGCAACGAACAGCGCGGCTTGCTGCATTGCCAGCTGGAAGTGCCGGGCCATGACCAGGTGCATGCGGTGTGCGTACACCTGGGCCTGCGTGAGGCCCACCGGCAGCGCCAGGTCACGCTGATGCTGGACCTGTTGGCCAGCCTGCCGCCCCAAGCGCCGGTGATCGTCGCCGGCGATTTCAACGATTGGCGGCTTAAGGCCGACGCCGTGCTCTGCGAGCACCTGATAGAGGCCTTCGGCAAGCCAGCGCGCAGTTTCCCCGCGCGCCTGCCGTTGTTACGCCTGGACCGCATCTACTTGCGCAACGCCGTGCCCGGTGCTGCCCAGGTGCTGTCGAAATACCCGTGGTCGCACCTCTCCGACCACGTCCCACTGGCTGCGGAGATCAACCTGTGAACCGACCTTGGGTAGACGGCAACAGCGTGCAGTTGCTGATCAATGGCGAGCAGTACTACCCCCGCGTGTTCGAGGCCATGGCCCAGGCGCGAGAAGAAATCCTGCTGGAAACGTTCATCATCTTCGACGACAAGGTTGGCCAGCAACTGCAGCAGGTGCTGATCGATGCGGCCCGGCGCGGCGTGCGTGTGGAAGTGGCGGTAGACGGCTACGGCACCGCCGACCTGCCAGGCGCGTTCATTTCGGCGATGACCGATGTGGGCGTGAGCTTCCACGCGTTCGACCCGCAGCCGCGGCTAGTGGGCATGCGTACCAACCTGTTCCGGCGCCTGCACCGCAAGATCGTGGTGGTCGATGGTGAGCGGGCCTTCATCGGAGGCATCAACTACAGCGCCGACCACCTAGGCGACTTTGGTGCCATGGCCAAGCAGGACTATGCCGTGGAAGTCACCGGCCCGGTGGTTGCACAGGTACATGCCGCCAGCAAGCGCCTGATGTCGCCAGTGCTGCAGCCACCCAGTGCGGTTCGCCCGGTTACCGAGCCTGCCGGGGCCAGCAGCGCCGTGCTGGTCGAGCGCGACAACGGGCTGCGCAGTACCGATATCGAAGCCCACTACCTTCAGGCTTTTCGGGGGGCCAAGCAGCGCATCGTGGTCGCCAATGCGTATTTCTTCCCAGGCTACCGGCTGATGCGTGAGCTGCGCAATGCAGCCCGGCGTGGCGTGGAAGTGCGTTTGATTTTGCAGGGCCAACCCGACATGCGCTGGGTCCGCGCACTCTCACGCCTGCTGTACAACTACCTGCTGCGCGACGGCGTGGTGATTAACGAATACTGCCAGCGGCCGCTGCATGGCAAGGTGGCGCTGGTGGACGACCAGTGGGCCACCGTCGGTTCCAGCAACCTCGACCCACTGAGCCTGTCATTCAACCTGGAGGCCAATCTGTTCATCCGTGACCGAGCCTTCAACCAGCAACTGAATCAGCACCTGCAGGCCCTGGCCAACGAACACTGCAAGCCAGTCACCCTGGAGCGCATGATTCGCGGTTACTGGTGGCGGGCACCGCTGATTTTCGTATGTTTCCACGTGATTCGCCATTTTCCGCGCATTGCCGGCTGGTTCCCGGCGCACCGCCAGCGGTTGCGCTCGGTGCAGCCGGAAGCCGAGCCGCAGGGCGACTTGCACGAGGGCAGCACCTGATGGCGCGCAAAGGCTGGCAAAGCTGGGGCAAACGCTTGTTCACGCTGGCGTTCCTGGTCCTCATCCCTGTGTTGCTGTACCTGCTGGCGCGTAACCTGGACTGGAACGAAGTGCGCCAGTCCTTGCTGGCCTACAAACCTGGTGCCCTCGTCATAGGCTTGGCGATTGCGCTGTGCAGCTACCTCACGTTCGCCAGCTACGACCTGCTGGCACGGGCTTACACCGGCCACCACTTGCCTGTCCGGCAGGTAGTGCCCATCGCGTTCGTGTGCTACGCCTTCAACCTCAATTTCACCACCTGGGTGGGCGGCGTCGCCTTGCGTTACCGGCTATACGGGCGCCTTGGCCTGGACACGGCGACGATCACACGCATTCTAACCCTGGGCCTGCTGACCAACTGGATGGGCTACATGCTACTGGCCGGCACAGTATTTGCTTTGGACCTGGTCGAGCTGCCCAGTAACTGGGCGGTGGGCGCTACAGGCTTGCGCCTGATCGGCCTGCTGCTGCTGGCGATCGCCGGCGGTTATCTGCTGGCCTGTGGTTTTGCCAAAAAGCGCACCTGGTGCTGGCGCGATCACGAAGTGACGCTACCGTCGCTGCGCCTGGCGTTGAGCCAGGTGGCGCTGGGCGCCAGCAACTGGGCACTGATGGCGCTGCTGATCTTCTGGCTTTTGCCGGGCAACGCGTTTTACCCCTCGATACTAGGCATTCTGCTGATCAGCTGCGTGGCTGGCGTGGTCGCGCATATACCGGCCGGGCTCGGCGTGCTGGAGGCAGTGTTTCTGGCTCTGCTACACGGGCAGATGGCCCAGGGCACGCTGGTGGCTGCCCTGCTGGGCTATCGCACGCTGTACTACTTGATCCCGCTGCTGCTGGCGGTGATCTGCTACCTGATCCTGGAAAAGCGCGCCAAAGCCATGCGCCAGGACGACACACCCGCCCAAACCTGACACTGGCTTCAGGGCAACGTCCAGCCGCTCAGCGGCTCGGCTCGCTCAAGGCTTGCTGTCCTCGTCAATGACCGCATCATCGCTCCACGGTATGCCGTCCAGCGGCGCGGACCGCGCCAGCTCGGCCTCGTCCAAGCCTATGCCGCCCCCGATCTCATCGGCGTTCACCTGCCGCAAGGTCTGATCCGCCGGGCCCTCACTGTCGCCAGACTCATACGGGTCGCGGGCACCTGTTTCGTCCAGCAGAGTGTCCGGGCTCAAATCGTCATAGGTGACGTTGTCTTCATGCAGGCTATCACTCAGCGCCTCGCCGCCGGTCATGCCGCTTTCGGCCACACGCCGTGGTGAAAACTCCCGAGCGACGTCGTCGGCCGGTCGTTCGTCGCCCACACGTCCTTGTCGCTCATCCAGGCGCTCATCGAAGTCCAACTCGTGGACGCTGCCCATGCGGTCTTCGGTGTCATCGATTTCTGTAGGGGTGTACGGCTTGGGTTTATCTGTTCTGGCCATGTGGGTTCTCCGTCGGTTGGCTTCATTCGGTCGACTGCGTCTGCCTGTTGAAGATTCAGAGTTTTTTGAACTACCCCTCACTGCAGCGCCTCCCACCTTAGAGACTGCGAACCACCCGGAGCCCTCCATGGCCAAGCCCCTGCAGGAATATGCGCGCAAGCGTGACTTCAGCGCCACGCCCGAGCCAGACGGCAGGCGCAGCCGTGGTAAACAGGCCCACGCCCTGCTGTTCTGCATCCAGAAGCATGACGCCAGCCACCTGCACTATGACTTCCGCCTGGAGCTTGATGGCACCCTGAAGAGCTGGGCGATCCCCAAGGGGCCGTCGCTGGACCCCAAGGTGCGCCGACTGGCCGTGCATGTGGAGGACCATCCGCTGGACTACGCCGACTTCGAGGGGCATATCCCCGAAGGCCACTATGGTGCAGGCGATGTGATCGTTTGGGACCGTGGCATATGGGAGCCCGAGGGCGATGCCCGTGAGGCTTATGCCAAAGGCAAGCTGCGCTTTCGCCTGCAGGGTGAAAAGCTCAGTGGTGTGTGGAACCTGTTTCGCACCCACCTGGCCGGCAAAAAGGAGCAATGGATGCTGGTGAAGTCCCACGATGGCCAGGCGCGCAGCGAAGCTGACTACAGCATTGTCGAGGCCCAGCCCGACAGCGTGCTCAGCGACCGCACCTTGTTGCCACGCAAGGCCGCTGCAAAAAAGGCCACTACACCGCGCACCAACCGTCAACGCACCGGAAAAGGCCAGCATGCGCCGTTGCCAGCGCAGCTACAGCCGCAGCTTGCAACGTTGGTGGATTCCCCGCCTAGCGGCGACTGGCGCTATGAAGTCAAGTTCGACGGCTACCGCATCATGGCCCGCATCGACGGCGAAGACATCCGCCTGTTCACCCGCAATGGCCACGACTGGAGCAGCAAAATGCCCCGGCAGGTCGCTGCCTTGCGCGCGCTGGGTGTCGGTTCGGCCTGGCTCGATGGCGAAATGGTGGTGGTTGACGAAAACGGCGCAGCAGACTTCCAAGCCTTGCAGAACGCCTTCGATACCGAGCATGACGAAGGCATTGCCTATTACCTGTTCGACCTGCCGTTTCTTGGTGGTCGGGACCTGCGTCAGGTACCGCTGCAGGGCCGCCGCGACACCTTGCGCCAACTGCTTGGGCACGATGAGTCGGACGTACTCAAGTTTTCTGCCGACTTTGACCAGCCTGTCGAATCCCTGCTCGACAGCGCCTGCCGTCTGCAGCTCGAAGGGCTGATCGGCAAACGCGTCGACAGCCCGTACAGTGGCCGCCGCAGCTCGGACTGGGTCAAGCTCAAGTGCAAGCAACGCCAGGAATTCGTGATCGTCGGCTACACCGACCCCAAAGGCAGCCGCAGCGGCTTCGGGGCCTTGCTGCTGGCCCTGCACGACAACGACAGTGGTGAGCTGCGCTATGCCGGAAAGGTAGGTACCGGCTTCAGTGATACCACCCTGGCCACGCTGCTTGCCCGGTTAACGTCCCTGGAAACTGCCAAGCCAGCCGTGGCCAGGCCGCCCACCGGTGCCGAAGCCCGTGGTGTGCATTGGCTGCAACCGAAACTGCTCGCTGAAGTCGCCTATGCCCAGATGACCCGTGATGGCATCGTACGCCACTCGGTTTTCCACGGCCTGCGCGACGACAAGGCGGCAACAGCTATCGACCTGGAGCGCGCCATGCCCGCCAAGACCGTGCCTAAGCGCAGCAAGCAGGCCAAGACGTCTGAAACCCCGGATGAACTGCACCTGACACATCCTGACAGGGTGATCGACGCCACCCTGGGTGCGACCAAGCGCGAAGTCGCCGAATACTATGCCGACATCAGCCAATGGATCCTGCCACAGCTCAAGCACCGCCCGGTGGCGCTGGTTCGCGCACCGGACGGCCTGGCCGGCGAGCTGTTCTTCCAAAAGAATGCGGGCCAGCTGCACATACCCAACGTGCTTAGCTACGAAAAGGCCGAGGCCGGCCAGGCGGCGATGGTTATCAATCGCCCAGACACGCTGCTAGGCGCGGTGCAGATGAACATGCTTGAACTGCACACCTGGAACGCCACGGACAAGGACTTCGACAAACCCGACCGCTTCGTGCTCGACCTGGACCCTGACCCCGCGTTGCCCTGGAAGGCCATGCTGGAGGCGACTCAGCTCACCCTTACCCTGCTTGACGAGCTAGGCCTGAAGGTGTTCCTGAAAACCAGTGGAGGCAAAGGCATTCATGTTGTAGTGCCGTTGACCCGGCGCGCCGGCTGGGACGAAGTCAAAGGCTTCAGCCACGCCATCGTCAACTACCTGGCCACGTTGTTCCCGGACCGTCTCAGCGCGGTTTCTGGGCCGAAAAACCGTGTTGGGCGCATCTTCATCGATTACCTGCGCAACAGCAAAGGCGCCACCACCGCGTGCGCTTACTCCCTGCGAGCCCGAGAGGGGCTGCCTGTTTCGGTGCCCATATGGCGCGAGGAGCTGGTGCAGCTCAAGGCCGCCAACACGTGGAACATCGCCAACGTGCGCGAGCGTCTCGCAGCAGTCGAAGACCCATGGGCCGACCTGGGCAATGTGCGCCAGTCCATCACTGCCCGCATGCGCAAGCAACTGGGGCTCTCGTGATGGCGCAACAGCGAATGGACATGACCCGGGAGACACGCCCATGAGCATCGTTCAAGACTTCAACCTGACCACCCTTGACCGCCTGTTGCGCGCCTTTGGCGAACGCCAGCAAGCGCTTAACCTCGATACCCAGCTGCCGCAGCTGATTCAGGCGCTGCAAGCTGACCACCTGGACCTGCTGCCCTTGCCGGGGCAAGGCAACACCCTGCGTCGCTGGCAGACCTTGGCCCGCGTGGCGGGTTGCGACCTGGCTCTGGCCAAACTCTATGAAGGCCACACAGATGCCCTGGCAATTCTGGCCGAGTGTGGTGCCGCGTACCAGGCGCGCGACGGCATCTGGGGCGTGTGGGCCGCCGAACCGCCTGATGCCCGTACGCGGATCACGGCTCGCGAAGGTAAACAGGTGCTATTGAACGGCCGCAAGGCCTGGTGTTCAGGCGCCTTGCAGATCGACCGGGCGTTGATCACCGCCTGGGATGAGGCGGAGCAACCGCAACTGGTGGCCATCGAATTGTCGCAACCGAGCCAGGGTTTGAACATCGAGCATTGGCAGGCTGTAGGCATGGGCACGACTGCCAGCGTCGAACTGTCGTTCAACGACACTCCTGGTACGCTCATCGGCAAGGCCGGCCAATACCTTGCACGCCCAGGCTTCTGGCACGGCGGTGCAGGCATCGCCGCCTGCTGGTTCGGCGCGGCTGAAGCGCTGGCGGACTACCTGCGCGAACACTGCCGCAGGCCCCGCCCCGACCCGCATGCCGATGCCCATCTGGGGGCCGTTGACGCTGCGTTGTACGGTGCCCGCGCAGCGCTGCGCGAGTGCGCCGCCTGGATCGACCTGCAGCCTGCAGCAGATGCCAGTTTCGAAGTGCGCCGTACCCGTGCCCAGGTAGAACAGGCGGTGGAACAGGTGATCAGCCATGTCGGGCGAGCGCTGGGCGCCACACCCTTCTGCCGCAGCAGCCACTTTGCTCGGCTGAGCGCCGATCTGCCGGTGTTCATTCGCCAAAGTCATGCCGAGCGTGACCTGGCGGTGTTGGGCCAGCAGTTGGCCCAGGGGCCGGCCGGAGCCTGGCAGCTATGAACGAGAATCTGATTCAGTCGAGCAGTGGCACGCCTTGGGCATCCTGGCAACAGGCCGCGCATCTGGCCCGTGCTACCTGGCTCGATCCGCGCCAGCTTTGCCCGCCAGGGCGCCGCCTGGTATTGATTGCACCCCACCCGGACGACGAAATACTCATGGCCGGCGGCCTGCTGGCGGGGTTCACCGGTCGCGAAGAAGAACTGGTGCTGATTTCCGCCACCGATGGTGAGGGCAGTCACCCAGGTTCCAGCCACTGGAGCGAGCACCGCTTGCGTCGCCAGCGCCCTCTGGAGAGCCGCCAGGCCCTGAAGCAGCTGGGCCTGGAGCCAAACCAGATGGACTGGCGCAGGCTGCATCTCAAGGACGGCCAGCTGCCGCGTGAAGAAGCGTTTCTGGTTAGCCACCTCACCCAGTTGCTGCGGCCCGATGACCTGTTGATGGCTACCTGGCGTAATGACGGGCATTGCGATCACGAGGCCGTCGGCCGCGCTGCCGCGCATGCGGCGGCGGCCCGCCAGGTGCAATTGGCCGAGGTACCGGTTTGGGCATGGCATTGGGCAGAGCCTGACGATCCACGTCTGCCGTGGCCCCGTGCCCACCGTCTGCAACTCGATGAAAGCCGCTTGGCACGCAAGCGCAAGGCGTTGGCCGCTCACGTCAGCCAGCTGGGACGGGACGACGAACAGCCAGTGCTGCCGTCCAATCTGCTGGATTGTCTGCTGCAACCTTTCGAACTGGTCTTTCTGTAGTGGAGCCTTCATGAGCCTCGATTCGCAGTATTTCGCCGAGCTTTACGCCACCAACGAAGACCCTTGGGCCTTCCGCACTCGCTGGTACGAGAAACGCAAGCGCGAGTTGGTCATGGCCAGCCTGCCTCGGCAGTGCTATCAGCGAGTGTTCGAGCCAGCCTGTGCCAATGGCGAGCTCAGTGCGCTGCTGGCCGAACGCTGCGCCGACCTGCTCTGCCAGGACCTGGACCCGACCGCTGTGAACCTGGCCCGCGTGCGGCTTGCACAGGTACCCAATGCCTCGGTGGAACTGGCCCGGTTACCTACGCACTGGCCGAGCGGGCGCTTTGACCTGATCGTGCTCAGCGAAGTGGGCTACTACCTCGACTCCACCGACTGGCTGCATGTGATCGAGCAATCAGCGGCCAGCCTGACCTACGACGGTGGGCTGCTGGCGTGCCACTGGAAGCATCCCATCGTCGGTTGCCCGCAGGATGGCCGTGAAGTGCACCGCATGCTCGCCCGGCACCTGCCGCTGTATCAGCAGTTCCAGCATGAAGAGGCGGACTTCGTGCTGGAATACTGGTCCTGCCAGCCCAGCGTGGTCGACCTCGACGAGACCTGCCCATGATTGCCGTGGTCATCCCTGCGCATAACGAAGCGCGCCGGCTGGGACGCTGCCTGCGGGCGGTGCTGGTCGCTGCCCAGCAGGCGCAGCAGGCGGGGTACCGCGTGGAGGTGCTGGTGGTACTCGACCGCTGCAGTGACGCAAGCGCTGCGGTGGCAAGGCGTTTCGGTGTCCAGGCCTTGATGGTGGATGCCGGGAATGTCGGCATGGCGCGCCGGGTGGGTGCGGCGCACATGCTCGAACGCGGCGCGCAGTGGTTGGCCTGCACCGATGCAGATAGCCGGGTACCGGCACACTGGCTGATGTCGCAGCTGGCCTGCAGCGCCGATGTGGTGTGCGGCACGGTGCACATCGACTACTGGCAACCCTGGCACACAGCCGCCCTGCGCAAGGTGTACCAGAGCCGCTATGAAGCGCGCGAAGGCCACCGGCATGTGCACGGCGCGAATCTGGGGGTATGTTCCGATGCCTACGCGCGGGTGGGCGGCTTCAAACCGTTGGCGGCGCATGAAGATGTGCAACTGGTCAGTGACCTTCAGGCCTGCGGCGCACAGATCGTCTGGACCGCCAGGCACAGCGTGGCCACCAGCAGCCGGCTTGACAGCCGCGCCCGCGAAGGGTTTGGTGATTATCTGGCGAGGTTGCAGGCACAGGCCTCGCAAAGCGCCCCCGACAGCCCTCCGGTTAAAACCTCATGACGCCTTGCGCGCTTTCTTCGCCGGCTTCTTGCCTGCCAGGCTGCGCTTGAGCAGTTCGGTAAGGTCGAGGATGTCCGCACCCTTTCCAGCACTCGCAGCGTCGCCGTTCACCACAGACTCGATCTTGCCCTTGCTGGCCTTCTCTTCCACCAGGTCCAAGATGGTCTGGCGGAAGGCATCGTGATACGCCTCGGGCTTCCAAGGCTCGCTCATGTCCTCCACCAGACGCTTGGCCATGTCCAGCTCGCGCTTTTCCACCTTGTTGTCCGTCACGCTGCTGTCCAGTTCCAGCGTCTCCAGCCCGCGTACTTCTTC
Source organism: Pseudomonas sp. NBRC 111140 (assembly GCF_001320885.1). Classification (NCBI taxonomy): domain Bacteria; kingdom Pseudomonadati; phylum Pseudomonadota; class Gammaproteobacteria; order Pseudomonadales; family Pseudomonadaceae; genus Pseudomonas; species Pseudomonas sp. NBRC 111140. The sequence goes on along the minus strand of NZ_BCBQ01000001.1, from coordinate 18,539 downwards.
GGGCCAGCGCAGGGTAATCATCACCAGCGCGTCGTCCAGGGGGCGCAGCAGCGCCAGATGCTGGCGGGTATGCAGAACCACGGTGGCCAGTGCCACCTTGCCGGTCTTCTGAAGCGTCTCGCGCAGCAAGGCATACACCTTGCCACCACGGCGGTCTGGGGTTAGGTAGTACGGCGTATCGAAATGCTGCAGTGGGATCTCGCCAGCTTCGACGAAGGAAAAGATATCGATGGTCTGGGTCGCTTCGGGCCGAGCCTTGCGGATCTCTTCCTCGCTGATTACCACGTAGCGGCCCTTCTCGAATTCGACGCCCTTGACGATGTTGTCCTTGTCGATTTCCTTGCCGGTCACCTTGTTCACCCGCTTATAGCCCACAGGCTCCATGCTGCGCTTGTCGAGCCAGTCGAAATCCACCCGCTCGGTACGCACGGCGGTATGGAGTGCCACGGGGATGTGCACGAGGCCAAAACTGATGGCGCCTTTCCAGATTGCCCGAGCCATGAAGTGCTCCGAAGATTGCCTGCCGATACCAGAAGTGACTGCGGCGGGCGTCAATGGTTTCTCGGCGGGCGCGGGCACCGACCAGCAGTCAAGCCTGGCTGAACAGGACCCGCTTGAACGCCTCGGCCGCGAGGTGCACCTGCACCGACCAATCCCCCGCCGCATCGCTGCCGGCATCGTCGGAAACATACTTCAGACAAACAAACGGAATGCCTTCGTCACGCGCGATCAACGCCAGCACATAGGCTTCCATATCGACCACGTCGTAAGGTGCATCGCCGTGGTTGATTTCGAAGCTGTCACCGCTGCCACAGGCTTCCAGGGCCAGGCCGGGGATCACTGCCCCATGCTCCAGTACTACCGGGATATCCGACAAGGGTGTTTCGTAGCGGGCAAAGCCCAGTGGGGTCACGTCCATGTCGCGTTGCACGAAGCGGTTACAGCACACCACCTGGCCCTTGCCATGGCGCTGGCTGCCAGCTGAGCCAAGGTTGACGATAAGCTTGGGCTTGCGCGTTGCGATCGCTTTGGTGAGCGCAATAGCCGCATTGACCTTGCCAATGCCAGTGAACACGGTGTTCACCTCGTTGAACACATCGCCAGCCTCGGCCTCGAGGGCGAAAACGAACAGCGTGTCATTCAGGGAAATGTCGGGGAATTGCTTGATCAGCATCATTGAGCAGGTGTTTCCGCGTGGCTGCAAGGGGCGCGGCCATTGTCGGTCAACCCCGGCTAATTGCAAGCCTGGCGGTGCTGAGTGCCGCCCTTTTCGCTGATTGCAGTGCCAGGTCGCCCCGGCACTGCGTCGGTCAATTACGAGCGGCCGCCCTTGCGACCCGACTCGCGATCGTGCGGCATGTTGCTGCCCGAAGACTGGCCGCCCTTGCGTCCGGCTTCAGAAGCCTTTTCTCGGTCATTGGCGAAATTACCTGGGTTCTTGTTACCGCCCTGGCTGCCTTGTTGATTGCCGGTACGGCTGTTGTCTTTAGTGGCCATGGTGCTCAAACCTCATGTGACTTCGGAATGCACGGCAAGCTGCCGTACACAGGTTCGGAGTTCGGCGATATCGCGGGATTCGTTTTATTGCGAAGGGTTCGGACCGGTGGCGTTAAATAAGCGGCAACGCCATATTTGGCGCGCCTGTCAGTCGCGCGGCGGGCTATCCATACGAGCCTGGTGGCGACCCAGCCAGCCACCTGTCGCTGCCCAGCTCAGGGCAATCAGCGCGCCGATCAACATCGCCAGTTGCGGGTGCTCGCCGATGACGTCCAGCGCACGCTTGACCCAGCCGCTCAGGGCATCGCCGCCACGATAGACCACGGTGTCGATGAAGTTCTTGGCCTTGTACTTGTCCTCGGCGGGCAGCACGGTGAACAGCATCTCGCGACCTGGCCGCACCAGCGCATACTCGCCGGCACGGCGCACCACCATCACTACAACGAACACGGCGAACACCGGCGCCAGTGCCAACCACAGAAAGCCTGCTGCCATCACCACCGGCACTGCCACCAGCAACACCCCAACGCCTAGCCGACGAGCCAGGCGCCCGGTAATGAACACCTGGGTGAGGATGGCCAGCGCCTGCACAACGGTGTCGATCAGGCCGAAAACCTGGGTTTGCCGGGTGCGGTCGGTAAAGGTTTCACTGACGATGCGCGCCTGTTCGAAGTACAGAAAGGTGCTGACGCTGGCCAGCAGCACCACGAATAACGCGATACCCAACAGGTACGGCGAACGGAGCACGGCGGTGGCGCCGGCAAACGGGTTGCCGCCTAATGGGCGCGAGGCCAGACGTTCTGTTTGCGCCGGCAGCGGTTGGCGCGCCCGCCAGCGTTGCAGGAACAAGGCCGCGACGATACTGCCTATCAGAAATGCCGCGGCCAGCACCAACAAACCGGCATGGCCCAGCGGTGCGACCAACAAGGCGCCGAACAGGGGGCCGCTAAGCCCACCCAGGCTTGCTCCGGCCGCCAGCAGGCCGAACAAGCGCTTGCCTTGCGCGATTGAAAACAAGTCGGCGAGCACGCTCCAGGCCAGCGAGATCGTCAGCAAGTTGAACACTGATAGCCAAATGTAGAAGGCTCGGGCAGTCCACAGGTCGTCTGGATTGCCGGCAAACAGTGCCGCGAACAGTAGCAGGTTGCTGGCGAAGAAACCGTAGGCCCAGGGCAGGATATGCCTGCGTTGCACCTTGGAGGCCAACCAACCGAATAGCGGCAGGCACGCCAGGGTAGCGATGAAGGTGCCGGTGAACAGCCATTGCAGGTTGTCCACGCCACCGGCAACCCCCATGGTTTCGCGCACTGGGCGCAGCATGAAGTAACCGGTGAACAACAGGTAGAACAACAGCAAGCCGGCGATGACCGCCGGCCCTTCGCCGGGCTGGATGTTCAGCCCTTGGTCCAGACGCCGCCGCCACGCCTCCATGGTGTCAGGCGAACTGCTTGATCAGCGCCTGTTGCTGCGCGTGAGTGAGCATGGGGTCATGCCCGGCCTTGAGCTGGTCAAGCTGGCGGTCGGGCCGGCCGGTGGCGGGGATGACCGTGGTCACTGCCGGGTGGCTGATGGCGAACTTCAAAAACAACTGCGCCCAGCTGCCGATGCCCGCTTCAGCGGCCCAGCCCGGCAAGGCCTGGTCCTTGACCCGGGCGAACAGGCGGCCATCGTCGAAGGCACGGTTGATCAATACGGCAACGCCCTTGTCCTGGCACAGCGGCAGCAGCTCACGGGCGGCGTCGGGGGCGTTGACCGAATAGTTGATCTGGATAAAGTCCAGCGGCTCGCTACGCACTATTCGCGCGACTTCGTCCTGGCCACTGTTCAGGTAATGGGTGATGCCGACGTAACGCGTTTTGCCTTGCTGCTTCAGCTCACGGGCATAGGGCAGTTGGGTCTGCCAGTCGCGCAGGTTGTGGATCTGCAGCAAGTCGACCTTGTCGGTGCGCAGGCTTCTGAGGCTGCCGGCCCACTGCCTTTCGGCGTCAGCCCGGTTGTCGGCGGCGATCTTGGTAGCGATGAAGCATTGCCGGTGCCAGCCGCCCTCCTCCAGCAATTGGCCAAGAATGCTGTCGGCGCCGCCATAGTTGGGCGAGGTATCGATCACCCGCCCGCCACCGTCGAAAAACGCCTTGAGCACCGCTTTGAGCTGCTGGTACTGAGCCGAGCCAGCCTCCACCTCGAAGCTGCCGGAAGTGCCCGCGCCGATCACCGGTAAGGCTTCACCGGTGGACGGCACTTTGCGAGCCAGCAAGCCCACCGAGGTGGCAGCATGCAGCCAGGGGCTGACGACGGTCAGCAAGCCCAACGTGGCACCTGTGCGTAGGACATCACGACGTGCGTACATGAAAAAGCTCCCGTCATGAATCGGAAACTTTCAAGGCTAGCCGCTCTAACCCACGCCAGCGGGTGTTTCTGTATCTGGATGTTTAGTGATCAGGCCCGCAGCAGTTGGCTCAGGTCGACACCCGTCTCAGCCATCGGCGGGCACCAGTAGTAGCCGCCTGTGAGTGGCCGGCTGAAGCGGTAGAGACCGTCGATAATGCCGTCTTCCAGGCCGCTCATGCGTCGCAGCTGTACTTCGAACGCATCGAAGCTTTGGCCCAGGGCGACGAAGGCCAGGCCGGCGCCGCGCTGGTCGGCCCAGGCCACCGAGCGACGGACCATGAACGCCTCGGGTTCGAAACTTTCCTGAGCCGTACGTTTGACGTGTGCGGACTCGGGTGCATCGTCGAGTTCCTCGTTGTCGCTCAGGCGGCGACCGATGATGTTGTCCTGATCAGCTTGGGGCAGCGACTTGAAATACTCCAGGTCGTGCTTCCACAGCTGGAACGCGGCATAGCTGGAACCATCGGCGGCAATGGCCGCTTGTACGGCAGCTTCGTCCACCGGGTTTTCGGTGCCGTCTTCGTAACCGGTCAGGTCGTGGCCGCCACGGTGCAGGAAACCATCAACGCTGTCGGCCAGGCGCAATGCCGGTGCCAGCGCCTGCTCGAGCGCCTGGGCACGCAACAGCAGGTCGCCACGTTCGTTGCCACGCAACCACAGCCACAGGGCGTGTTGGGTGCTGGGGTTCTCCACGGCGGCATCCAGCAGCGGGAAGGCGCGCAAGCCTGGCACATCACGGCCCATGGCCTTGACCAGCGGGGCGCCAATACCGAGCAGAAGCTGTTCACCATCGACCTGTGGCAGCAAGGCATCCAGGGCGGCAGGCAACGCCTCGGGCGACTGCAGGGTGAAGAACAGGTGGCGGGCGTGGGCCGGCACCGGGGTGGCAAGCAGACCTTGCTGGAACGGCATGACAGGCTAATCCTCGGTTAAAAGCGGCATGCTACTGCGCCCACAGGCCCGCTGCAATGCGGCATGCAGCCTCGCCACGCGCTGCGCTTGGTAACAAACGGTTACCAAGTGCTGGCCCTTTGCGATTAGCTATCAATCAGGGCCGGCCTACACTGCTCGAGATCCTTCGCCCGAGAGACCGCCCATGACCGCCTCGCCCTTGCTCACAGCCTTTCTGCCGCTTGCCCTGGGCATCATCATGCTCGGCCTGGGGTTGTCGCTCACCCTGGCTGATTTCGCTCGCGTGGTGAAGTACCCCAAGCCGGTGGTGGTAGGCCTGGCCTGTCAGATCCTGCTGCTGCCGCTGGTGTGCTTCCTGATCGCCAACGGCTTTGGTCTGGAGTCTGCCTTGGCAGTGGGGCTGATGCTGCTGGCCGCCTCGCCAGGCGGCACCACGGCCAACCTGTTCAGCCACCTGGCTCATGGTGACGTGGCGTTGAATATTACCCTGACGGCGGTCAACTCGCTGATTGCGATCCTGACCATGCCGTTGCTGGTGAACCTGTCGCTGAGCTGGTTCATGGCTTCGGACCAGGCTATCCCATTGCAGTTCGCCAAGGTCATGCAGGTGTTTGCCATTGTCTTGCTGCCGGTGGCGCTGGGCATGCTGATTCGCCATTTTGCCCCGGCATTCGCCGCGCGCATGGAAAAGCCGATGAAACTGGTAGCGGCGCTGTTCCTGGCCTTCACCATCGTCTTGGCATTGGCCAAGGACTGGCAGACCGTGGTCGAGTACGCACCGGTGGTAGGCCTGGCCGCGCTGCTGTTCAACCTGCTGAGCCTGACGGTGGGCTATTGGGTGCCACGGCTGCTGAACATCCCCAAGCGCCAGGCGATTGCCATCGGCATGGAGATCGGCATCCATAACGGGACCTTGGCCATTGCCCTTGCATTGAGCCCGTCGCTGCTGAACAACGCGACCATGGCAGTGCCGGCTGCGTTGTACAGCCTGATCATGTTCTTTACTGCGGCTGGGTTCGGCTGGTGGGTCAGCCGAGGGCAGGTGGCGGCGCAACCCAAAGGGGAAACGGCGAATTGAACCCCTGTCGGTTTATCACGGCTGGCTGCGCTTGCGTCGAAGCTGCGCCGTCAACCTCTTCAGGGGCGGCGCATAGAAGAACCCGAACGACACACTCCCCGTGCGCCCCTTCACCGCATGGTGCAACCGATGCGCCCGGTGCAAGCGTTTCAGATAGCGGTTGACCGGCCGTGGCTTGTGCGGCCAATGCCGGTGAAAGAAGCCGTCGTGGGCCAGCACATACAGCACCCCGTACCCTGCCACGCCGCCGCCTACCCACTGCAGCGGTGCAAAACCGCTTTTCCCGAGCGCCACCAGCGCCGTGGCAATCAGCCCCAGGGCCACCAGGTAGAGGTCGTTGGTTTCGAGCATGCCCAGTTGTGGCTCATGGTGCGAGCGATGCAGCCACCAGCCCCAGCCATGCATGATGTACTTGTGAGCCAGCGTGCCAACGCCCTCCATGGCCACCAGGGTGCCGAACAGGACGGCGAAATTGAACAGCATGGAACGGTCCGGGTGATGGCAAAGGGAGGCGCAAGGGTACCGGCTGCTCAGGTATTTTTCCATGCGGGCGTGACCGGCTGCAGGCCATTCGCGGATGAAGCCATTGTCATGTTTTTGCCCTTGACCTGCCCTGCCACGCGGCGTATGGTCCGCGGCGCAATTTTGCCTTCCTCAACAGGAGACCTGCCTTGGACAGTAGCCCCAGTCGCTTGCGACAGGCCCATGTGGCGCGCTAGCCCGGCAGTGTCCTGCACTGTCTGGCCGCTCTGGCAAGACGGTGGTTTCTTGTAACCCCGCACCTCCTTCCCTCCTCGTGGTCCTGCGCATTTTTCTGGTTTTTCAACCGCGCCAACTGATGGCGTTCATGCGGGCGTTTGCCTGCGGAAGAGGTTTGCTATGGATTGGAAAGTATTTTTACTGCGCGTTGCCATTGCCCTGCTGCTGGGGGCGTTGATCGGTGCCGAACGGCAATTGCGCCAACGCCTGACCGGGCTGCGCACCAATGCACTGGTCAGTACCGGTGCCTGCCTGTTCGTGCTGATGACCCAGGCAGTGCCAGGCATGGCGCCTGCCGATGCGTCGCGCGTGGCCGCCTATGTCGTGTCGGGCATCGGCTTTCTGGGTGGCGGCGTGATCATGCGCGACGGTTTCAACGTGCGTGGCCTGAACACCGCAGCCACCTTGTGGTGCACGGCTGCAGTCGGCGTGCTGTGCAGCCTTGGGCTGCTGTTGGAGGCTGCGCTGGGTAGCCTGGTGGTGCTGTGCGCCAATATCCTGCTGCGCGACATCGCCCAGCGCCTGGACCGTCAGGACGTGGTGCCGGCCAGCGAGGTGGAGCAGCACTTCGAAGTACGTATCGTCTGCCGCGCCGAGGACGAGATTCAGGTGCGCAGCCTGATGCTGCATAGCCTGGGCGACCCGCAACTGCGGCTGCAGTCACTGCAGAGCGCAGACCTGGACAACCCTGCACGCCTGGAAGTACGTGCCGAACTGCTGGGCACCACGCAGGCGCCGGCGCAGCTGGAGCGGCTGGTCAGCCGGGTCAGCCTGGAGAAAGGTGTAAGCTCGGTGCGCTGGCAATTACAGCCGCAGGTGTTGGCGGCTGATTAGAACGACAGGAGTGATTCATGCTTATCCGCCCTACCCTTGAGCGCGACATTCAACGGCTGCCAGGCGTCGAGCGATCGGCAGCCCAGGCTTTTGTCGGCTGGCCGGCACTGGCCTGGCTGGCGCAAGGTGATGTGATGGACTGCGCTGCACACAGGGCTTTCGTCGAGGAAGGTGGTAGTTGGGTCGCTGAGGATCCGGCTGGGCGCATTGTCGGTTTTGCCTGCGCCAGGCTTGCGGACCAAGCGCTGCACCTTCATGAAATATCAGTGTGCCGGGAGGGCCAAGGGCAAGGTGTCGGGCGCCGCTTGCTGCGGCAAGTGGTCGATGCCGCACGCTGCGCCGGTGTGCGCGAGCTGACCTTGACCACCTTTGTCGATGTGCCCTGGAATGCGCCGTTTTATGCCCGTTTTGGGTTTGAGCGGCTGCATGAAAGGCTGCTGAACGATCGACTCCGGGGCATTCTGGCCAGTGAGCACGCTCACGGTCTCGAAGGGCGTTGTGCAATGCGCCTCTGCGTCGGCCATTAACCTATGGGGCTGGCAAGGCCGCTCTGCACTGGGCCAGCGCCTCGTCCCGTTCTTTCACGCGCTCCTCGAGCCGCTGCAACTGGCGAGCCTGCTCGGCGCACACATCGCGCCTGTGCTCCAGGTTTTGCGCTTGCTCCTCCAGTTGGCGACGCATTTCCTCGCTGGCGCCCTGGGCCTGGGCCAGGATCGTGCGCAAGCCCTGGATCTGCGCTTCACGCTGTTCCAGCAACTCGCCCTGCGCCCGGCACTCGCTGGCGGCCTGGCGGTGCTCGCCCAGCAACCGCTCGTTATCGCGGTGCAGACGGGTTAGCTCGTCCTGCTTGACGATCATGCCTTGCTGTAGCTGGCGTATTTCCACCTGCATCTGCTGCAGCTGCACTTCATGGCGGCGCTGTTCCTGCTCGCGCTGTTCACGGCTGGCATTGCGGTAGTGCTCCAGAGCATCGCGGGCATGGCGGTGCTTGTCTTCCAGCGACTTGACCTGCTCGTCCTTGTCGGTCAGGCGCACCTGCAATTCACCTAGCGACTGGTTAAGGCTGGCGCTGCGCAGTTGTTCCGCTTGCAACGTGCTTTGCGTGGACAGCCGTTTTTCTGTCTCGGCGGCCAAGGCCGCTGCATCGATCTTGTGTTGCTGATGAGCTGCATTCAGCGCCTGCTGGGCGACTTCCAGCTGCGCCTCAAGCGTTTCCCGCTGTTGGGTGAAGGTGCTCTCGGCCTGCTCGATCTTCAAATCGGCCTCGTCCTGCAGCTGGGTTGCCAGTTGCCCGACCAGGCGGCTCAGCACATCGCTCAGCGCAGCGCCGCCTTCGGAGGCCACCGGCTGCTGGCCGTTCAACTCCTTCAGATAGCGGTGAATGGTGGTTTTAGAGCCGGTATTGCCCAGCTCGATACGTATGGCATCGATGCTGGGGTTCTCGCCCCGGGCAATCAGCGCCTGCCGGGCCTGCTGCACTACCACCTTGTTGATACCGCCGCGCGCCATGCTTGCTCCTACGATTTTGTACTGTGTTATGTAATATGTAATTACGTACCAATTATGGCGGCTTCAAAGCGCAGCTGCAATCAATTACTAAGGTTGAATAATCACGGCTTATCGCATGTCAGGCATAAAATTGGCAAAACGATCGCGAATAACCGTATGTTCAAAAGCAAAACGCCCCGCCAGGCACGGGGCCTGCGGGGCGTTGCATAGGGGCGTAGTGGCGTATCAGAACGAGCGGTCGACCCGCGCAGGCGTGCGGCGCATCAGCACCTTGCCATTGCGCACCGACACCAGTGCATGCCCTTGGCTGCGCACCATCTCGTAATCATCCGGCGCCGACAGCAGCAACAGGTTTGCGGGGCGCCCCACTTCGATGCCATAGCGTTCGCCCAGGTTCAGCGTGCGGGCGCTGTTGTCGGTGATCAGGTCCAGGCAGCGCTGCAGGTCTTCATAGCCGAGCATGTGGCAGATGTGCAGCCCTGCTTCGAGAATGCGCAGAATGTTGCCGTTGCCCAGCGGGTACCACGGGTCGACGATGGAGTCCTGGCCAAAACACACGTTCATCCCGGCGCGGTCGATCTCGGCCACGCGGGTGACGCCACGGCGTTTCGGGTAGTTGTCGAAGCGCCCCTGCAGGTGAATGCTCTCGGTCGGGCACGACACGAAGTTGATGCCAGACAACTTGAGCAGGCGGAACAGCTTGTAGCAGTAGGCATTGTCATACGAGCCCATGGCCACGGTATGGCTGGCCGTAACCCGCGCCCCCATGTCGCGTACCCGGGCTTCTTCGGCCAACACTTCGAGGAAACGCGATTGCGGGTCGTCGGTTTCGTCGCAGTGCACGTCCACCAGGCAGCCGGTGCGCTCGGCCAGGTCCATCAGGAACTTCACCGACGATACACCCTGGTCGCGGGTGTTCTCGAAATGCGGAATACCGCCGACCACATCGGCACCGATGGCCACCGCTTCGGTCATCAGCGCCCGTCCGTTGGCGTACGACTCGATCCCTTCCTGGGGGAAGGCGACGATCTGCAGGTCGACCTGCTCGCGCACTTCGTCACGCACCTCGACCATTGCCTTGAGCGCAGTGAGTTTCGGGTCGGTTACATCGACATGGGTGCGCACATGCTGGATACCGTGGTCGACCAGCATGCCGATGGTCTTTTTCGCGCGCGTCTTGATGTCGTCATGGGTGCTGGTTTCCTTGCGTTCAGCCCAGCATTCGATGCCTTCGAACAAGGTGCCGCTCATGTTCCACCTGGGTTCACCCGCAGTCAGTGTGGCGTCCAGGTGGATGTGCGGCTCCACGAAGGGCGCCACGACCAGGTTTTGCCCGGCGTCCAGGTCATCGACACCCGCGAGCGCCACCACCTCGGCTTGGGGCACGATGGCGGCAATGCGCGCGCCGTTCAGTTCGATACGGAACAGGCCGGGTTTGCCGCGTAGGCGTGCGTTGATAATGTTCATGCTGTTACTCCTTGCCGTGGGCTTCGCTCATGCGCCATACCAGCATGGCGACCGAAGCATTCATGCGAAAAAGCGGGTCGTCGAGAGACTGCCCGCTCAGTTGTTCGATGCGCTGGATGCGCTGATTGATGGTGTTGCGGTGCAACCCCAAGCGCTGTGCGGCCTTCAGCCCATTGCCGTTTTCCATGAGCAAGGCGTCGAGGGTATGCACCAGGGCATTGGCCTGCTTGCGCCCAGGGGCGATCAGCGGCCCGAGGGTGCGGCTGACGAAGTCGTCGATCAGCGAGCGGTCGACAATACCTTGCAGCAGGCGCAGTACGCCCAGTTCGCTGAAGTTGCAAAAGCCGTTGGCTGGGCGCAGGTGCTGCGCCACATCCAGCGCCTGGCGCGCCTCGTTGAGGGCCTGGCGGTAGTGCGCACACTCTTCGGCGAGGCTCGACAAGCCCATGTACAGGCTCAGTTCACCCGTCGCGGCCTGCAGTTGCCGGTACAGCACCGCCAACGTCTCGGCCAGGTCGGGCGTGTCGGCCAGTAGCACCACGAACAGGTCGCCCGGTAACTGCGCCGTTACGCTGCCTGGCCGCTGACGGCACCAGGCTTCGAGTTGGTCCTCCAGGGCCTGACGGGTAGCCTGCCAGGTACGCTCACCGTGAGCCAGCCCGTGGCGCTCGAACAAGCTATCTACGCCCGCCAGGCGCAAAGCCAGCAGGCGCCGTGGGTGGTCCAGCGCCAGTTGCAGGTGCGCTGCTCGCTGCCTTGCAATCGCCAGGCTCGGGTAGTCGCCTGTGAGCAGTTGGCCAAGGATGTCGTTGCGCGAGCGACGCACCTGGCTCATCTGCACCAGTGCCGTGCCGATCAGGTGGGTGACCACCACCATCTTCAGCGCGTAGGGCTGCTCGATCAGCGGCAAGCCCAGTTGCTCTGCATATGCGATAACGGACGCCGGGATGCTCTGGATGAAGCTGCCGCCAGTGAGAATAACCATGCCGGCAATGCCCACGGCCTCGCCGTCCTCTACCAGGCTCAGCAGGTTGGCCTCGCCGCGCGGATGGTTGATGCCGGTGACGAATACCAGCTCACCGCCCATCACCCATTCGGCGATACCCTCGTTTTCCGCCACGTAAGGCCAGCGTACTCGCCGTTGCAGGTTGCGCGCCCCGGCCCGCACGCTCATATCGTGCAGACCGGGCAAATGCAGGATCTCGTCCAGCGCCAGGCTCACGGTTCGACGCCCGCCTGGCCAGGCGCTCGGCGGCGCGCCCCCAGCTCATGGATGACGATATAGCACAGTGCCGAGGCGCCGATACCCACCAGCGGAGCGACCCAAGGCGAGGCGTAGGCCAGTACCGCACCCACGGCATAGGCAAACAGGCCCGTCAGGTTGTAGCGTGGCAGGCTTACCGTGCTCAGTGCCGGGTACTTGCCACGGTGGCGATACCAGAAGTCGGCCATGATCACCCCGCCCACCGGCGGAATGATCGAGCCCAGCAGTACCAGGAACGGGATCAGCATTTCATACATGCCGCCAATCGCCAGCACGATGCCAACCCCGGCTGCCACCAGTGTTGCCGTGCGGCGGCGCTCGCTGCGTAGCAGGTGGCAGGCGGCGGCCGACACGTTATAGATAGTCGGCCCCTGGATGGTCCACAGGTTCAAGCACAGCATCACCACCGCCGCGAACGACAGGCCCTGCAGCATCATCACCTCGACGATATCGGCCTGCTGGTAAACCATCGCGCACCAGGCACCGGCCACCACCATCAGGCCGTTGCCAAGCAGGAATGCCACCACGCTGGCGATCACCGCTACCCGGCCGCTGCGTGACAGCCGCGTCCAGTTGGTGGCCTGGGTGGCACCACTGGCGAACGTGCCGAAGACCATGGTCACCGCCGCTGAAAAGGTCATGGTTTCGTGGGGTATCACGGCGGCCAGGCCGGCAAAGCCACCGGCATCGCGGGTGGCGATGTACATGGACACCAACAGCAGCACGAACATCAATGGCACTGACACCCGCGACAGCACGTCCAGCCCCTTGAAGCCGATGATGGCAGTGACACTGAAGCCCAGTCCGAACAGCACCATCAGCGGTACGCTGAAGCCCTCTGCCAACCCCAGCAGCTTGACCAGCACGATGGCTACCGTGGCCGTGCCCCAGGCATACCAGCCCAGTTCAGCGAAACCCAACAGAAAATCCGAAAGCCGGCTGCCCGCCTCACCGAAACAGAAGCGCCCCATCAACACCGTGTTAAGCCCGCTGCGCGAGGCGATGAACGCCAGCGCTGCGGCATACAAGGCCAACAGGCTGTTGCCAAGGGTTGCCACCCACAACATGTCGACAAAGCCGAAGGCCATGCCCAGCTTGCCGCCAGCGAACATCGTGCCGGTAAAAAAGGTGAAGCTGAACAGGACCATCGCGATCGGTAGCAGGCCCTTGCGGGCGGACTGCGGGGCTTCGCTTAGGGGGAATTCACTGGGTGAGCTCATTGCACGGGGCTCCGGATTGTAGTTGGGAGCAGAAAGAGCAATATGCGGGCCGCTTTTTCCAGGGCCGCAACCCAGGAAAAAGCGGGCGGGAAGCCTAGATATTCATGTGCAACATGAACATTAAAGCGCCTATATGAGGATATTAAAGTGTGCTTGACGACTTATTTTGAGGCATTCATGCACCAAAGCGGGTCTGGGCTGGGAACTAATCACCCAGCCAACCGGGCGTCGCGCATGCATGAGCACGCAAGCGGTGCAATCAAAATGCACCAATCAAATATCAAGCATATTTTTATATTCTGAAAAATAATAATAAAAATAGATCAAAACAGTATTTCTGCCTTACTCACCCCCTTGTTACAGTCCTTCCAGACCCGACCCCTCGCACGGTGGAGGCCCCGATTCATCCACCTGCGAGCTGCCCGAAACGGGGCACCAGTGGCAGTGCGGATGACCGGATTAACGATCATTTCCTCCGTGAGTTAGCGCCATGTCCCAAGTAGCCCCACGCCACAGCATCACCAACCTGCCACACCAGAACCATCGCTTGCAGCTAAGTGCCCCGCCTACCTTCAGCGACCTGTCTGCCGAACGCCTGCACCGCAAGCAACGCCTGGCCGCCTCGTACAGGTTGTTTGCCGAGCTGGGCTTCGAAGTGGGCCTGGCGGGCCATTTCACCGCCCGCGACCCGATCGAGACTGACCACTACTGGATCAACCCGCTGGGCGTGCCATTTACGCAAATCCGTACCTCAGACTTGCTACGCGTGGATGGCCAAGGCCAGGTCGTCGAAGGCAACGGCCTGCTCAACACCAGCGCGCTCGAGCTGCATTACCAATTGCAGCAGGCACGCCCCGAAGTGATCGGTATCGCCCACCTGCACAGCTTTCATGGCCGGGTCTGGTCATCGCTGGGCCAGCTGTTCCAGCCGATCACGGCCGAAGCCTCGGCCTTCCGTGGCGAGCAGGTGTTGTTCGACCGCAACGCCCTGCGTGATGCCGGCGGTGGCCTGCTGCAAGACCGCGACCTGGTTGCCCGGGCCTTCGTCGAAGCCTTCGCCGGGCATAACCTGCTGGTCTGGCAGAACCATGGGCTGTGGGTCACCGGCCAGTCGGTCGAAAGCGCAGCCTGGCGTTTCATCCTCGCCGACGACACCGCTCGCGCGCACTTGCTCGCTTATGCTGCCGGGCAGCCGCGCGTACCGGAACAGCTCGAAGGGGCCAGCAACCCGGCCCAACGCGAACTGTTCGCCTGGTTGAACTTTGTGCCGCTGTGGGACCGTATCGTCCAGCAGCAGCCCGACCTCCTGGACTGAGGTGCAGTGCATGGCTTACTCCATCAGCCGCCGCACCTTGCTGCAACGCAGCGCCGCTGCAGCCCTGGCCGTGGGGCTCGGCCCACAGCTGGCCAACGCCAGCGAGGCCCTGCGGGTGTGGCGCTACAAAGGCCAGGCGGCGAGCTTCCTCGCCGATGCCGGGCAAGCCGCTACACCTTATCCACTGCAGTGGGTGGATGTGCCTGGTGGGGCCATGGTACTGGAGGCCTTCGCCGGCAACAGCCTGGACTACGCCTTCATGAGCCCGGTATTGCCGCTGTTTGCAAGCGCTGCCGGTAACCCGCTGGTATTGATTGCCAGCTATCAAGGCGAGCAGAACCGTAGCAGCGTGATCGTCAAGCGTGGCAGGGGGATCGATACCCTGGCCGACCTCAAGGGCAAGCGGGTGAGTTTTGTACGTGCCACCGACACCCATTACCTGCTGCTGAACCTTTTGCGCGATCAGCAACTGACCCTCGCTGACATCCAGGCCCGGCCAATGCCAGCCCGCGATGCCCTGGTGGCATTCCAGAACGGCCATCTCGACGCCCTCGTCGCCGGCGGCATCGGCGCACTGCAGGCCCAGGTCAGCATGAACGGCGTGGTGCTGGCCGAGGCCAACCGCTACCCGTGCAGCAACTACCTGATCGCTACCAGCGCCCAGGTGCTGCAGCAGCCGGGCAAGCAAGCGGCCATTCGCGATTTTCTGCAACGCGAAAAAGCCACGTGGGCCTGGGTCGAGCAGCACCCTCAGGCCTGGGCGGAACGTAACGAGCGCCTGACCGGTATCCCCCGCGCACTCTACTTGCAGCAATACGAGCAACGCCGCTTGCCTAGCCGCCTGCTGCCGGTCAGCGAAGACGCTATCGCGGCCCAGCAGCGTATCGCCGACCTGTTCCATGACAGCGGCCTGCTGCGCCAGCCACTGCAGGTACGTCGCTTTTGGGACGATCGCTTCAACCTTCTGCTCAGCGGCTAGGCCCCGCTGCGGCAAACGCACCGGCGCGCGCCGGACGACTCCAAGGCACATCGACCCCGGGAGCAACGCACCTCCCGCGGACCGGGCTGCGCCTGCACCGCGTGCAACACCCATGAGAGCCCGTTCGATCGCACATCCAGGGCCTGATCTGCCAATCGAACCCAAGGAACAGTCATGAAGTCTGTGTTTACCCCTTTAACGCTGGCCCCCGCCTTGCTCGCCGGCTACCTGCTCACCCCGCTGGCCATGGCGGCCGAGGCTGACGCTGCACTCGACACGGTGATCGTCACCGGCTCGCGGGGCAGCGATGTGCGTACCGTCACCAGCAGCCCGGCACCGATCGACGTGATCGACAGCAAGCAGTTGGAACAGACTGGCGAATCCAGCCTGCGCGGTGCGCTGCAGAAAACCTTGCCATCGTTCTCCCAACGCCCTTCCGGTACGTCCAATGACAGCGTCGCCCGCCCCTACAGCCTGCGCGGTCTGAACGGTTCCAACGTGCTGGTGCTGGTCAACGGCAAGCGCCGCCACAACAGTGCCGTGATCAACCTCGACTCCACCGCCGCCTACGGCACCAACCCCGTCGACCTCGACATGATCCCCATCAGCGCCATCGACCATGTCGAGATATTGCGTGATGGTGCCTCGGCGCAGTATGGCTCCGATGCCATCGCCGGGGTGATCAACATCATCCTCAAGCAGCGCGACAACGGTGGTTCGGTCAGCACCCAGTACGGCCAGTACTACAAGGGCGATGGCGATAACCTGCGGCAAACCCTCAACCAGGGCCTGGCCCTGGGCGACAACGGCGGCTTCTTCAACTACGCCCTGGACGCCAAGTCGGTACAGACTGCCACCCGCTCGCGCGAGGCCACCGGCAACCTGTACTTCGCCGGCGACCCACGCAACGACAGCGCCGACCGCCATGTGCAGAAGAATGGCCTGCCAAAGATCAAGGCCATCAACCTGTCCTACAACGCCGAGCTGCCCGTCAATGACGCCCTGACTCTTTACTCGTTCTCCACGTTCAGCAAACGCGATGCCCGTGGCGGGCAAAACTACCGCCGCCCGAACTCGACCAACATCATCCCCGAGATCTACCCGGACGGTACTGCGCCCTTCTATACCCTGGAAGAAACCGACTACCAGGCTGCCGCCGGCGGCCGTGGCGAGCTGGGCGAATGGCACTGGGACCTGAGCTCTACCTTTGGCCGTGACAAGGGCCAGGCCGGTGCCGACGAAACCCTTAACGCCTCGCTCGGCCCGACCAGCCCGACGCGCTTCGACACTTACACCAACTACTTCGACCAGTGGACCAACAACCTCGACCTGACTCGCGCCTTCGAGGTTGGCCTGGCCAAGCCGCTGCAGGTGTCGTGGGGCCTGGAGCATCGTCATGAGCGCTACAAGACCGAGTCCGATGACCCGCTTTCGTACATCAATGGCGGTTACATCTACCCCAGTGGCCCACTGGCTGGCCAGCCGGGTGCAGTCGGCGCCCAGGGCGCAATCACCCTGACCCCCGAAGACGAAGGCCAGCTCAGCCGCAACAGCTACGCCAGCTACCTCGACCTGGGCCTGAACCCCACCGACAAACTGTGGCTGGGGGTGGCCGCGCGTTTCGAGAAGTACGACGACAGCAGCGGCAACACACGCAGCGGCAAGCTTTCCGCACGCTACGACTTCACCTCCACCTTCGCCGTGCGCGGCACCCTCAGCAACGGCTTTCGCGCACCATCGCTGTCCCAGTCGGTCTACGCCCAGACGTCCAACCAGTACACCCTCGTCAATGGCGTGGCGCAGTTCGTCGAGGCCAAGACCGTGCGTGTCGATTCGCCACTGGCCCAGGCACTGGGGGCTGAAGACCTTAGCCCGGAGAAATCGCGCAACATCAGCATCGGCTTTACCTGGCAGCCTCTGCCCCAGGCCAGCCTGACCCTGGATGCCTACCAGATCGAAATCCGCGATCGCATTGCCCTCACCGGCTTCCTCTATGGCAACGGCGTCGACCAGGTACTGCTCGACAACGGCTACAGGCCCGGATACCGGGTCAAGTACTTCACCAACGCCGCCGACACCACCACCCGCGGGGTCGACCTGGTGGCCGACTACCGCGTCGACTACGGCCGCTATGGCCGGGCCAAGTACGGCGTGGGTTTCAACTACAACAAGACCGAGATCGACGACATCAAGGAGACGCCGGCATCGTTGCGGGCTGCGGGCAATAACCTGGAACTGTTCGACCGCGTGGCACAGGGCTACCTGACCGTTGCCAACCCCAAGACCAAATTGATCCTCAGCGCCAACTGGCAGATCGAACGTTTCACCATCAATGCTGCACTGACCCGCTACGACAAGGTCATCGCCCGTGACGCCAACCCTGACTATGACGTGACCTACGGCGCGAAATGGCTCACTGACCTGGAAGTGGCCTATGCCCTGACCGACAACTTCGACATCGCCGTAGGTGCCAACAACCTGTTCGACGTACGCGCCGACAACAACGGCTACCCCGCGGGCGACATCAACGGCTTCCCGAAATTTGGCTCGATCTCGCCGTTCGACCCTTACGGCGGCTTCTGGTACACGCGCATCGCCTACAACTTCTGACCCCACCGACCGTGCGCCCGCCGCGCTTGGCGGGCGCCAGGAGAACCTTTATGAGCCAAGGCCAGTTTGTTCTCGGCGCCTTTATCCCCGGTACCCTCAGCGGCAGCGCCTGGCGTCTGCCCGAAGCACCGCTGGACACGTTCAGGCAGCTCGAGCATTACCAGTACATCGCCCGCAAGCTGGAGGCCGGGCGCTTCCACTCGCTGTTTTTCAACGACACCCTCGATGTCAAACTCGACCTGGCCTTGCAGCGCGGCCCCAACAGCGTGCGCTGGGACCCGCTGATCCTTGCCCCGGCGCTGGCGGCCAGCACCCGGCATATCGGCCTGATCGCCACCGCCAGCAGCACCTACAACGAGCCCTACAACATCGCCCGCAAGTTTGCCGCGCTCGACCACCTCAGCGGTGGCCGCGCTGGCTGGAACCTGGTGACCTCGCTGGGTGGCGGCGAAAACTTCAACCGCCAGGAGCATGTCGAGCACGATGACCGCTACGCCCGCGCCGAAGAGTTCTACGATGTGGTCAGCGGCCTGTGGGACAGCTGGGCCGACGATGCCTTCGTTCAGGACAAGGCCAGCGGTACCTGGCTGGACATCGACAAGCTGCACGTGCTCAACCACCAGGGCGAGCACTTTCAGGTGCGCGGGCCCTTGAACGTCGCGCGCTCGCCGCAAGGCCATCCCGTGGTGGCCCAGGCGGGCGCCTCC